>JAQTVL010000134.1 GCA_028706835.1 Phycisphaerae bacterium
GCTCTTCCGATCTAGCAATAGACGAAAGTATAAAGAGTTGTGGAATAACAAATAATGATTCGCAACAGAAAAAGGAGCCCTATGAGCACGACCCTGGCAGACCGAAAAACCCCCGCCGGCGCCCGTCGGCCGGCTGGATTCGCCGTGAACGGACGATCCTCCAACCCCTCAACCCGAACCGACAGAGGCGCCATCATGGACCGAACCGCAACGCATCCCAAGCTTCGAATCCACAGGCGGACCCTTGAGAGACTGACTCCGAACGAGCGGCAGATGCTCCACCAGCTCTACCGCGAGCCGCTTGATTTCGTGCAGCATCCCGACTTCAGCTCACCCGACGCCGAACAGCGGATCATGGCCCCGGTGGAACTGGACGGCCAGAGGCCCATCCAGCGATTCATCCAGGCGGCGGCGGACCCGATCGGCGATCCGGAAGACCTGGACATCCCGGAGGGCGCCGTGCTGACCGGCGCGCAGGAACGGGCCATGTTCCTCCAGTACAACTACTGCCGCTTCCGCGTGACCCGCCTGGGCACCGAGCCGGGCGTGCTGACGGCGACCCGGCTGCGGGCGATATTCGTGTGGTTCGTCCGCGTGCTGGACCTGCGCGACCAACTGGTCAACGCGAACATGCCGCTGGTGCTGGCGATGGCCAAGCGGACCCGCTTGAGCAACGTCGACTTCTCCGAGCTGATCAGCGAGGGCAACATGGCGTTGCTGCGGGCGATCGAGAAGTTCGACGTGGCCCGCGGGTTCAAGTTCTCGACCTATGCTTGCCGGGCGATCCTGAAGGCCTTTTCCCGGGCGAGCATGAAGCAGAGCCGCTACCGCCAGCGGTTCCCCGCGGAATTCGATCCGGAGATGGAGAAGAGCGACTTCCTCGAGAGCAAGCGAGAGGGCTTCGAGGCCGACTGCGTGGACCAGCTCCGCGAGATCATCGCCCGGAACGGGGCCAACCTGAACGACATCGAGCAGGTGGTCATCCGCGAGCGGTTCGCGATCACCGATGCCATCGAGGCCCCGCACCCGAAGACGCTGGAGGAAGTCGGCGAGATCATCGGCGTGACCAAGGAGCGCGTCCGCCAGATCCAGAACAAGGCGCTGAACAAGATCAAGGAGGCGCTGGAGTCGGAAATCCTGGTGGCGTGACAGACGCAGGCAATCGACGACGCTGTACGCAACGGAGAAGCCCAGGGACCGCGGTCCCTGGGCTTTCTTCTTCGCGAGGGAGTCCGGGGTTTTGCTCCCGGGCGGTTTTCCGTTATCATGTTCGCATGACAAGATTTGTTGCATGCTTCGCGTTGATCCTCGCCGCCACCGCCTGCCAGCCGCGGACGCTCACGTTTCCGATCGCTCCGATCTCGCAGCAGTCGTTGCCCGGCGGGGGGCGGACCATTGGCTACGACACCAACGGCGACGGCAAGGAGGATTACCGGCAAACGACCAACGCCGCCGGCCAGGTCGTTCGCCTGGAGTTCAACGACGGCAAGGCAGAGGCGGTCGACCTGACCACGCTCGACCGGGCTGCCTGCCCGCACATGGTGATCATCCTCGACGGCGCGAACGTCGCGCTGCTGGAGAAGATGCGGGCGGAAGGGCACTTCCGGCTGTTCCCGCCGCCGTGCGTGACGGTCGCCCCGTTCCCGGTGATGACCGATCTGGCGATCAACAACCTGCTGCACACCGGCCCGTCGATCGGCTACGAGGCCCGATACTTTGACCGCGCCAAGAACAAACAGGTCGGCGGGCTGGGCGATTACGTGGCGGCCGACAATTCGCCCTGGGTCGCACGGACCGCCTACCGGATCAGTTTTCGCCGCGACGCCGACGCCTACCTGCACCCGACGGAACTGTTCCACGACGAGTTGGCCGGCATGAACCGCGTGTTCGCCAAGGCAACCGGGCCGGGGACCGTCATCGCCTACACGGTTGGCACTGCCGGCATGGGCACAAAGTTCGGCGAGAAAGGTATGCGGCAGTATCTGGCCGAGATCGACCGGTTCTGCGAGCAAATCGTCTGGCAGCGTCGCGGGCGGGTGTCGCTGACGATCACCGCGGACCACGGCCAGAACCTGCTACCCGGCAAGCGGGTCACGTTCGTCAAGTTCCTCGAAGGCAAGGGCTGGCGGGTCGGCAAGACGTTGGCGAACGACCGCGACGTGATCGAGCCGGAGTACGGGCTGGTGACCTACGCCGCGTTCAACACGAAGTCGCCGGCGAGACTGGCGGCGGACCTGGTACAGCATCCAGCCACGGACCTGGTCATGTATCCAGACGGTGGCGGGATCGCCGTGCTCAAGCGCCGCGAGTCGGACCGGAACGGCAAAACGGCTGCGATCGAACGCGCGACGATCCGGCGGGTCGGGTCCGGTCCGCTCGGTTCTGCTGGCGACAGGTATATCTACGAGCGGCCCAAGGATGGCGACCCGCTGGATCTGCACGCGATCATCGAGAAGATGTACCAGTCCAGGGACCGTGCGGACGACAGCCTGCCCGAGCCGGCCTTGTTCGCCGCGACTGTCAACCACACCTACCCCGACCCGCTGCGGCGGATATGGTTCGCGTTTAACGGCGTCGTCAAGAACCCGGCCGACGTGCTGGTCAGCCTGAAAGAGGAATATCACCACAGCTCGTCGTTCTTCGAGTTCTTCATCGACCGGGCCTCGACGCATGGCTCGCTCGGCCGGGCGAGTTCGCAGACGTTCGTGCTGACGACGCGATGCCCGCTGCCGCCGACCGCGCCGCAGGATCAGTTGGCCGACCTGCTGGGGCTGGACGGTGTGAAGAAGTCGCCGGCGAGTCAACCGGCGAAGGAATAAGGACTGCGAGCCGGGCCGTCCTCGGCCCCGTCGCGGCGTGCTGCCGGCGAGATTGGCGTGGCGATTGCGAAACCGCGCTCGGCGCTGTCCGCCGGGGCTACGGGCCCGAGGACGGGCCGGCTCGCTAACGGTGGGAGTTTCGAGCCTCTTCGTCTTGAGGTCTTACGATGCGAGTCTACGTTATCGCCTGCGAAGTCCTCTATCGCGAACTCTGCCACTGCGCCGCGGTGGCGAAGAACATCGTCGACCTGCTGTTCCTGTCGCAGGGGCTGCACGACCTGGGGTCGGCCCGCATGAGCGCGGCCATCCAGGAGAAGATCGACGCCGTCGACGCCAAGCGGTACCAGGCGATCGCGCTCGGCTTCGGGCTGTGCAACAACGGCGTGGTGGGATTGAAGGCCCGCGACGTCCCGCTGATCGTCCCGCGGGCCCACGACTGCATCACGCTGTTCCTCGGCTCGCACAGCCGGTACATGGAGTATTTCGCCGCGAACCCAGGCACCTATTTCATGACAACCGGCTGGCACGAGCGCGACAAGGACAACCTCGAGTCGTTCGGCGGCGGTGTGATGGGTCAGCTTGGAATCTTCCGAACCTACCAGGAGTACGTGGAGAAGTACGGCGAGGAGAACGCGAAGTACCTGATGGAAACGATGGGCGACTGGCGAAAGCATTACTCCCGCATGACGCACATCGACATGGGCGTTTCCGACGAAACGGCTGCCCGCGAGTCCGCCCGGACCGAGGCGGAGAAGAACGGCTGGGCGTTCGAGGTTCTCAAAGGCAACATCGACCTGCTCGGGCGATTGGTCGATGGCCCTTGGCCCGACGAGGACTTTCTGACGGTGAACCCAGGCCAGCAGATTCTGGCCACCGCCGACAACCGCGTGCTGGGGGCGAAGTAGGTCGTCGCCTCTGTGCCGGCGCAGCCGGATCGCCGGAACGTAGCCGTACACCAAAGCGGGGCCTTCGTCCCCGCACTCCAAGGCCGGCTGCGCCGGCGAATTCCTATCGCGATCCCACCTTGTTGTTGAATTCCCGCAAACCGGTTTCCAGTTGCGAGATCGCCGCCGCGATCTGCTCGCGCGGGTGAGCCGGTCGGCCGTGGCGCTCGGTCGCCAGGCCGGCCTGCACGGCGTCGAGGAACTCGGTGGCTGCGGCTGGGGAAATTGGGGCCGGGCAGTCGGACCATTCCAGCAGCGAACTGAACATCCGTTCCGTCACGGGGTCCGCCTGCATCTGCTTGCTGGTCAGCATGTCGGCTGGGCGGTAGTGCAATTGGAGGCCCTTAAGGGCGAAGATCATCGGCGCGTAGTCCGTCTGGGGCGCGAGGCGGCAGAATCGGTAGCCGGCCAGCGTGCATCGCATCCGCGCCGGCGGCGTGGGTTCGCCCAGCCGGCCGTGCGCGAGCGCAGCCAGCCGAACGGGCGGCGGCGTGGGGCGGGCCAGGCGCATCAGGTCCAGCCCGCGCGTCGGCACGAGCGAGACGATCTCCCGCTGCGACACGCGGCGCACAGTGACCCCCGGCTGGCCGGTTGCGTTCGGCCCGGCGTCGCCGCCGAGGGCGAGCAGGCAGCGGATGGCGGGCTCCGGCAACGTCGCGCGGTCCGACCGCGGCCGCAGGCGATGCGGCAGGTGCAGCGTCAGGGCCAGTGCGTGCGGCTGGATTTCGTAGAGCCCGAGCGCGTGGCCGATCAGTTGGCTCAGCAGCCACGGGTCCGCGGTGACCGGCTCGACCGGGTCGGCAGTCGAATCGCCGCGGGCGGTTCGCCGGCCGATCGAGCCGAGCGACAGCACAAGGACTCCGCGCTGCCCGGTCTGGTCGACAATGGCCGGGCGCGGGCGGATGTGTCCGCCGAGCTTCCACGCCAGCACGTTCAGCCCGAACCCGCGGAAGAACCGGAACGAGTCGTAGGCTGGGTCGAACCCGCCCTCGCCGATCCCGTGCGGCAGGTTCGACAACTCCAGGTCGGCGGACAGCGGGATCAGCCCGCCGGTGCGGTTCGCGGCGATCCACCCGATCGCGTCGCGGGCGGCGGCGGGGTCGAACAGGTGATCGGCGGCCAGGATCGACCACTCGACGAACTCAAAGAAGTCGTTGCGGTGGAAGTCGAGCTCGGTCATCGCGTCGCCGGCGACGGCGGTCAGCGCCGGGCCCAGGCCGCGCAGCATCCGCAGCGCCGCCAGGCTGCTCACCGCGGGCTCGAAGAACCGGTCGCTGCCGCGGATGCGGTCGATCTCGTAGCGATACTGCTCGAACACCCGACGCTCGAACTGGTTGAAGATCACCAGCCGAACCAGCAGGCCCAGGTAGCTCTCCGCGAACAGCGACGCTTCGTTGTCGGAGCGGATGGCCCCGAATCCGGGCGGTCGGCCTGCCAGCGCCTGGCGGATGAAGAACTCGCTCAGGCCCGGCGCGTGGTAGTGGGCGCGGACCAGGTCGCGAATGGTGGCGCCTTTGATCTCGCGGGCCGCCCGCACTTTGACCGGCTGGGCTTTGAGTTCGCCGCCGGTCGAGCCGTCGCCGCCGGCGAAGAAATGGTCGATGCGGGCGCGGAACGCGACCTCGGCCTTCAGCCGGCGGCGCCGATCGCCAGGCGAGTAGACCGGCAGCGTCGCCCGCAGGCGGTTGGCCGGCGCTGCGAACACCGAAACGGGCACATCGCCGTCCGCCGTTTTGGCGGTGGCGGTTCGAAGCTGATAGTGCGGCCCCTCGTAGTCCGCCAGTTCGCCGGCGGCCGCGGCGGGAACGTCGAACAGAACGAAGCCGTCGATCGTGCGCTCCGGCCGCTCGACGGCGTAGAAGTAGAGGTCGTCCGGGCTGACGAGCTCGAAATCCAGCAGGCGGGCCGGCGCCGCCGCAAGAGTCGGGCCCTCGCGGGCGGGCGGCGTCGCGCCGGCTGGGTGGAACGACCACCCGGTGACCGCGCGAAACGTGGCGGGATTCTTGAGCGACCCGTAGACAAACAGATTGACCGCGTCGTGCGACATGTCGCCAATAGAATACGGGAAAACGCACCGCGTGCAAGACGCCCGGGACGGGCCGAGCAGATGGCCCGCGACGAACCCCGTTTCCTGAGCCCCGGTTTCCGCATACAATGCCGCCAACTCTGAAAGGATTCTCATGCCTACCGGAGAGAACCTCAACCATGCGTTCGCCGGGGAGAGCCAGGCCAGCCGACGCTATCTTGCGTTCGCGCGTCAGGCGGCCAGGGACGGGCTGGCCAACGTCGCCCGGCTGTTCCGGGCCGCGGCGGAGGCCGAGACCGTTCACGCGCTGCTGGAACTGAAGACGGCCGGCGGGATCGGAGCGACGGCTGCGAATCTCGAAACAGCCATCGCGGGCGAGGCCTACGAGTTCGAGCAGATGTATCCGAAGTTCATTGCCGAGGCGGCGGCGGAGAAGAATCAGCCCGCGGTCGAGGCGTTTCGCTGGGCGATGTCGGTCGAGCGAGGCCACCATCGCCTGTATTCCGAGGCGCTGGCGGCGGTGAAGGCGGGCAAGGACGTGGCCGTCGACCGGCTGTTCGTTTGCGACCAGTGCGGCAACACAGTGACCGCGCCGGAGGACATCTGCCCGGTGTGCGGCGCGACGCGAATGCACTACATTGAGGTGAAGTGACCATGTTTAGCCGCAGGACCGAAGGTCCGCGCTTACACCTGTGGGAGCAAAGGAGTCTGTGATGTCTGTTGAAATCAACGCGATCTACGAAGGCCAGTTGCACTGTTCCGCCACCCATGGCCCGTCGGGCATGAAGCTCGTCACCGACGCGCCGGTCGATAACGGCGGCCGGGGCGAGGCGTTCTCGCCGACCGACCTGGTGGCCACCGCGCTGGGCACGTGTTTGCTGACCATCCTGGGCCTGGTGGCCAAGCGGAACAACATCAACGTCGACGGGGCGGCCGTCCACGTGACCAAGGAAATGGCGGCGGCGCCGCTCCGGCGAATCGCCAGCCTGCGGTCGGTCGTGACGATGCCGAAAGGCCTGGGCAAGAAGCTGTCGGCCGACGACCGCAAGCGGCTGGAGTCGGCGGTGGCTGTCTGCCCCGTCAAGCAGAGCCTGCACCCGGACGTGCAGACTCCGATCGAGTTCGTGTACCCGGAGTGAGTTGGCTGTCGGTTTGCCTTTTCGCAAGGAGAATCACCCATGACGCGACGCCTCAGTTTGATGACGCTGTTTGCTGCTGTTCTTCTCTCCGCCGCCGGCGCGGACGTGAAGTTGCCGAACATCTTCGGCGACAACATGGTGCTCCAGCGCGATGCGAAGGTGGCCGTTTGGGGAAAGGCGGACGCAGGGGAGCAGGTGACTGTCACCGTCGGCGACGCGAAGGCGACCGCGACGGCTGACAAGGACGGCAAGTGGAGGATGGAATTGCCGCCGATGAAGGCCGGCGGGCCGATCGAGGTTGTCGTGGCCGGCAAGAACACGATCACGCTGAAGAACGTGCTTGTCGGCGACGTGTGGATCGGCTCGGGCCAGTCGAACATGACCATGGCCGTCAGCGGGTGCAATGATGCAGCCAAGGATATTGCGTCGGCCGACCTGCCGAAGATTCATTTGTTCTCCACGCCGATGGTCGCGGCCGCCACTCCGCAGGACGACGTAGCCGGCCGGTGGGTCGTGTGCGACCCGAAGACCGTGCCGAACTTCTCGGCGGCCCTGTTCTTCTTCGGCCGCGATCTTCACAAGAAGCTCGACGTGCCGATGGGGCTGATCCACTCCTCGTGGGGCGGCACGCCGATCGAGGCGTGGACCAGCCGGGCGGGCTACGAGGCCGAGCCGAAGATCAAGCCGATACTGGAGCGCTGGGACGCGGCCATGGCCAACTATACGAAGGCGGCGACCGCGTTTGTGCCCGCGACCGGCCCGGACGGCAAGCCCGTCAAGGCCCCGGCTAAACCGGTCAGCCAGAACCAGCCGACCTGCCTGTTCAACGCGAAGATCGCGCCGCTGATCCCGTTCACGATCAAGGGCGTGATCTGGTATCAGGGCGAGAGCAACGCGGGCAACGCGGGCCTGTATCGCGTGCAGATGCCGGCGATGATTGCCGACTGGCGGAAGTTGTGGGGCAGTGAGTTCCCGTTCTTCCAGGTGCAACTGGCGAACTTCATGGCCCGCAAACCGGACCCGGCTGACAGCAACTGGGCCAAGCTGCGCGAGGCGCAACTCAAGACCTGGCAGGCGGACGCGAAGACGGGCATGGCGGTCATCATCGACGTCGGCGATGCGAAGGATATCCACCCGAAGGACAAGCAGACGGTGGGCGGTCGGCTGGCACTGGCGGCGCGGGCGGTTGCGTACGGCGAGAAGGAACTGGTCTACTCCGGGCCGATCTACAAGGCGATGGCTGCCCTCAAGGTCGAGGGCAACAAGGTTCGGCTGGCGTTCGACCATGTCGGCGGCGGGTTGGAGGCGAGGCAGCGTTCCGACGAACCGGCCGTTGAGGGCAACGTGCCGCTGCGGGGCTTCGCTGTCGCCGGCGAGGACAAGAAGTTCGTCTGGGCGGACGCGAAGATCGAGGGCAACGAGGTCGTCGTTTCCAGCGACAAGGTTGAAAAGCCGGTGGCGGTCCGCTACGGCTGGGCCGACAACCCGAACTGCAACCTCTACAACAAGGAAGGCCTGCCGGCCTCGCCGTTCCGGACGGATGAGTGGTGAGAAGAAAAGGCATTAGTGCTCTGTCAGCCGTCATTTGGTGGGTGCCATGGCTGGAACGCCGTCCGGCCGTTTTGGACGGCGGGCCAGCCATGCCCGCGTGAGCAAGACATGCCTGCAAAAAGACGCAGGCATGGCACCCAACGATTCAATGTTGACGCATCACTGGACATCAGGAAAGAGGAAATGCAGAAGTCATTCCTTGGCGTGAAGGCGCGTCCCGGCGAGGTCGTTTACGGCTCGTTCAATGTGGCGGATGTGCCGATTCCGCTGATCGTGGTGGCCGGCAGGTGGCCGGGCAAGACGCTGGTGATCCACTGCGCCCAGCACGCGACGGAGTATTCCGGCTCGGCGATGATCGGGCCGCTGCTGGCGGAACTCGACCCGGCGACCATGCGCGGCACGCTGGTGATCGTGCCGCTGAGCAACCTGCCGCACATCGCCCGGCTGCGGCTGCCGCAGTTGTATCAGTCGGCGGCGGATTCCAACAAGCCGTACGAGAACACGATCAAGTTCAACATCAACCGCTGCTGGCCGGGGCGGAAGGACGGCACGTTCAACGACCGGCTGACGTGGACGCTCAGCCACGAGCTGTTCGCGCATGCGGACGCCGTGATCGATTACCACAGTTGCCGCATGTGCGACCCGGACTTCACGCAGTACGTGAAAGGCCGGCGGGCGTGCCGGGAACTGGCCATCGCCTTCGGCTTCGCGGTCATCGACGAGAGCCGTCCGAAAGGCGACTTTCCGGGGCAACTGCACGTCCAGGTTCCCCGGGCGATCGGCACACCGGCGATCCTGGTGGAGATGTCGCCGACATCGGAGCGCGTGCTGTGGTCGGCGGTGTGCGAAGCCAAGCGCGGTGCGCTCAA
>JAQTVL010000135.1 GCA_028706835.1 Phycisphaerae bacterium
CCAGCACTACCCGAGCATCGGCTGCGCGCCGTGTACGCGGGCCGTCGAGCCCGGACAGGACATCCGGGCCGGGCGGTGGTGGTGGGAGCGCGCGGACCACAAGGAGTGCGGACTGCACACGGTCAACGGCAAGCTCGTCCGCAAGTCGCAACACAATCCTTCGGAGAAGAAGCAGCCATGAGTCTGGAACTGTTCAATCAATCCGGCCCGAACGCTGTCGCCGGACAGGCAGCCGCCGTCCCGCCCTCGGCCGATCTGGACCTGACCCCGGCGGCCGCCCTGCGAATCCGCCACGCCGCCGCCTGGCTGCTGGTCGTCGGCATCGCCGTCGCCCTGGCGATTGTCGACGGCCGGTTCGGTTGGCTGACACATTCTTCGAGCGTGTCCCCGGCGCTTGCCCACACCACGCTGTGGATTCTGCTGCTGGCGCTGGCGTGCGAGTTCATGGACGCGACCATCGGCATGGGCTACGGCACGACGCTGGTGCCGCTGCTGTTCGTGCTCAAGCTTCCGCCGGCGGTGAAGGAGGCCGCGCTGCTCAGTCAGCTCCTGGCCAATATTTCGGTATCCTTCTTCCACCACCAGGCCGGCAATTACAACTTCTGGAAGGATCACGCGACGCGGAACACCGGCCTGCTGATGGGAGGCGTGGGGTTGGTCGTGGCGGTCCTGGCGGAAACCCTCACCATCAGGATGCCGCAGCACTATCTCCGCCCGGGCATTACGATCATGGTCATCGCGATCGGCGTGTTCATGCTGGCTGCCGGCGGGCTGAAGATCCGGTTTCGCATGCGAAACGTCGGCGTGTTGGCGGCGGTCGCCGGCTTCAACAAGGCGTTCAGCGGCGGCGGGTATGGGCCGCTGGTCGCAGGCGGGCAGGTGCTGGTCGGGTTGCCCGTTCGGGCGGCGGTGGCCTCGACGGCCATCGCGGAGGCGATCGTATGCACCGCGGCCGTGACCACCTACTACCTGCACGGCAAGGTGATCCCGATGTACCTGCTGCTGCCGATGTGCGTCGGCGCCCTGCTGAGCACGCCGCTGTCCGCCATCACGCTGCGGCGGCTGCCCGCCCGGCTGGTCAAGAAGATCATGGCCTTCGCGATCGTCGCGATCGGCCTGTACGCCCTTTATCAGGGCAAGGGCGTCTGAATCGAGGTATCCATGGATCGCCTTCGTGAACTCGAATCGCAGAGCGTGTTCATCCTTCGCGAGGCCTATCGCGAGTTCAAGCAGCTCGTGATGCTCTGGTCGATCGGCAAGGACAGCACGGTGATGTTGTGGCTGGCGCGGAAGGCCTTTTTCGGGCACGTGCCCTTCCCGCTCATGCACGTCGACACGCACCACAAGATTCCCGAGATGATCGAGTATCGCGACCGGTTCGCGATGCAGTGGAAGCTGCACATGATCGTCGGGCAGCACGAGGCCGCCCTGGCCGCGAAGAAAACCTTCCCGGACGGGGCCGCGACGCGGCTCCAGTGTTGCGCGGCGCTGAAGACCGAGGCGCTTAAGAACACGCTGTCCGGCGTCTGGCCGCGATGGGTGCTCGACCTACAGACCGGCCAGTACTCCCGCACCACCGGCGGCCAACCGTTCACCGGCGTCATCGTCGGCGCCCGGGCCGACGAGGAAGGCAGCCGGTCGAAGGAGCGATACTTCTCGCCCCGCGACAAGCAGAGCGAGTGGGACGTGGCCGACCAGCCGCCGGAACTGTGGAACCAGTTTAAGACCGACTTCGCCCCCGGCACGCACGTGCGGATCCACCCGCTGCTGGATTGGACCGAGCTGAACGTGTGGGAGTACATCGAGCGGGAGAGCATCCCGGTGGTCAGCCTGTATTTCGACCACGGGGCCGGGCGGCGATACCGGTCGCTCGGCTGCGGGCCGTGCACCAAGCCGGTCGAGTCGACCGCGAAGAACGTGCGCGAGATCATCGAGGAGCTTCGCGGCGGCAAGTTCGCCAACATCGCCGAGCGCAGCGGCCGGGACCAGGACAAGGAAGACGGCTACGGGCTCGAAACGCTCCGGCGTGACGGCTACATGTGAGAGAGTGGTCAGTGGTCAGTGGTCAGTGGTCGGTGGTCAGTGAACAGTGGTCAGATGAGGAATGCGAGTTAGCTGACCACTGACCACTGACCACTGGCCACTGGCCACTGGCCACTGGCCACTGGCCACTGAATCGTAGCGGGAGAGGACATGCAGATCTCCGCGGAAATATCGGATACCACGAACCATCGCGAGCAGATGGACATCGTCATCATCGGCCACGTCGACCACGGCAAGAGCACGCTGGTCGGGCGATTGCTGGCTGACACCGGGGCGCTGCCGCAGGGCAAACTCGACGCCGTCCGCGAGCAGTGCCGCCGCAACGCCAAGCCGTTCGAATACGCCTTTCTGCTCGACGCCCTCAAGGAGGAGCAGTCGCAGGGCATCACCATCGACTCGGCCCGCTGCTTCTTCAAGTCGGCCCGGCGGGACTACATCATCATCGACGCGCCAGGCCACCTGGAGTTCCTCAAGAACATGATCTCGGGCGCGGCCCGTGCCGAGGCTGGCCTGCTGGTCATCGACGCCCACGAGGGCGTGAAGGAGAACTCCCGCCGCCACGGCTATCTGATGAGCCTGCTGGGCATACGCCAGATCGCCGTGTGCGTGAACAAGATGGACCTGGTGAACTTCGACCGCGCAGCCTTCGAGTCGATCCGGGCGGAATACTCGGCATTCCTCGACCGCGTCGGCATCCGCCCGGCGGCGTTTCTTCCGATCAGCGCCCTTAACGGCGACAACATCGTCACCCGCTCGGCGCAGATGCCGTGGCACGACGGGCCGACCGTGCTCGATGTCGTCGACTCGTTCGTGAAGGAGCCGCTCCCCGTCGCCAAGCCCCTGCGCATGCCCGTGCAGGACGTCTACAAGTTCACCGAGCAGGGCGACGACCGGCGGATCATCGCCGGGCGAATCGAGACCGGCTCGGTCGCCGTCGGCGACGATGTGGTCTTCCAGCCGTCGGGCAAGCGGGCCCGCGTCGCAAGCATCGAGGCGTTCAACGCCGACTCGCCGGCGACCGCCGAGGCCGGCCAGTCCACCGGCGTCACGCTTGACACCCAGCTCTACGTCCGCCCCGGCGAGGTGATGAGCCGACTCACCCAGCCGCAACCCCGGACCACCACCCGGCTGCGGGCGTCGCTGTTCTGGCTCAGCCACCAGCCCATGATCCAGGGCAAACGCTACAAGCTCAAACTGGCGTCGGCCCGGCTGCCCGTCTGGCTGACGGAAGTGAAGACCGTGCTGGACGCCTCGTCGCTGGAGTCGGACTCGCAGCGGCGGCAGATCGAGCGGCACGACGTGGCTGAGTGCGTGCTGGAGACGCTCAAGCCGGTCGCGTGCGACCTGGCCGGCGATATCCCGCAGTTGGGCCGATTCGTCATCATCGACAACTACGAGATCGCCGGCGGCGGCATCGTGCTGGCCGCGGAGCAGATGTCGGCGAGCCTGGCGGACCGCCACGTGCAGGCCCGCGAAAAGGCCTGGGACCGCAGCCGCATCGCGTCGGCGGCCCGTTCGTCGCGATACAACCAGCGGGCGACGCTCGTGCTGATCGCCGGGCCGGCCGGGTCCGGCAAGGCCGCGCTCGCCAAGCGGCTGGAAGAGAAGCTGTTCAGCGGCGGCCGGCTGGCATATTTCCTCGGCGTGTCGAACAGCCTGATGGGCATCAACGTCGACATGAACGCCTCCGGATTGGACGACCGCGACGAGTATCTCCGCCGCCTCGGCGAGGTGTCACACCTGTTCACCGACGCCGGGCTGATCCTGATTACCTCCGTGTCCGACCTCGACGACGACGAGCTCGACATCATCGCGACGCTGAACCAGCCGAACGACATGGTGATTGTCACCGTCGGCGAGAGCGAGTTGTCGCGTCGCAAACCGGACCTTCGGTTGCCCGCGATCGGACGCGCAACCGGCGCGAAGGCTGACCCCCTCGATTCCGCGTGCCTGGCGATCCAGGAACTGCTACAGAACCGTCGCTATCTCCCGGAGTATTACCTGTGACCAATCCGCTTCCGCATCCGAACTTCCCCTGCGACGCCCTGCCCTCCGAGGCCCGGCTGGCCAGGCTCCTGGGCGTCTACCCGCAGCGTGAGGAGGGGTTGCACCTTCAGCGCGTTCGCATCCCCGGTGGCCGGCTGACCGGCGCCCAGTGGCGTGCGATCGCCGCGATCGCGCGGGAGTTCGCCCCCGCCACGCCGCTGCACCTGACCACGCGGCAGGACATCGAAATCCACGACCTGGCCGCAGACCAGTTCCCAGCCGTGCAACGCCGCCTGGCCGACGCCGGCCTGAGCGGCTTGGGCGGCTGCGGCGACACGCTCCGCAACGTCACCGTCTGCGCGTGCTCCGGGCTGCGGGGCAAGCCGGACCTGATGCCGCTGGCGCTGCGGATTCAGCAGGAACTTCAATCGCAGGACTGGGTCTTCGACCTGCCGCGGAAGTTCAAGACCTCGCTGTCCGCGTGCAAGTCCGCCTGCGCGCAGCCATGGATCAACGACCTCGGCCTGATCGCCACAGAGCGCGACGGGCAACCGGGGTTTGAAGTTATTGCCGCCGGCTCGCTCGGCCCCAAGCCGGCGACGGGCGTTCGCTGCTTCGATTTCATCCCGGCGACTGACGCGATCCCGCTGGCGATCGCCGCCCTCCGCGTATTCCACGCCCACGGCGATCGCAAGTCGCGCGGCACCGCCCGGCTGCGGCACGTCCGTCAGCGTCTGGGCGACGGCCCGTTCGTCGCGATGCTGCGTGAGGAATTCGACCGCGCCCGCGCCGAGAAGCCGGCTGCCGCCCCCGTGCCGGTCGGCAACGCCGACCCGATGGTCCGCCAGATTCTCACCTTTCCCAACGGCGACGTCTCCCCCGCCGCCGCGGACGCCCTGGGCCAACTGGCCGACACGCTCCCGGTTCGCATCCTCGCCGACCACCGCGTGGTCGTCTTCGCCGCGGACGCCGCAACCATCGCGAGCACCCTCGCCCCCGTGCTGGCTGATGCCGCGCGTCCTCAGCCAACGGTCGTCGCCTGCCCCGGCACCAAGTGGTGCCACCGCGGACTGGCCGACACGCGAAGCCTGGCCAACCGCATCCGCGCGGAACTGGCCAGCCAGTTCACCGCCGGCCCGACCGTTCGCATTTCCGGCTGCCCGAACGGCTGCGCCCAGAGCGGCGTGGCGCGGATCGGGTTGGTCGGCCGGGCGACCGGCCCGGTTGCCGACCGCCGCCAGGTGTTCGACCTGTCCACCGGCGGCGACGACGGCCGCGGCCCCGCCCTGGCAACGCCGGCGGAGTCAGCCCTGTCGCCCGACGCAGTTCTGGCCCGGCTGGCGACCTTGGGCAGGTGATGTTGAGACGCACGGATGCTGTCGCATATTGACGGGCTGCTGTCGGATGCTGTGGCGTGCTGTGTTTGCTGCGGCAAACTGTGGCATATTCGGGACTCCTGGAATCTGACCGACGCCCCAGTTTGAACTCCCGGATCAATTGCGAGTTGACTTCCTACGCACACGATGGTAGCAATTATCAAGTGACGTTCTCGGGCTGATGTTCAGCCTGGGCGCTCTCTGCCCGCAGGAGATGATGAGCGTGGACGAAGGTGGTTGTAGCTGCCTGACCGACGCAGGACGCGCGACCGAGACACTTCGGCTGCGACCCGTCAGTCCGGCTTGGCCGCATGGAACAAACCCGGCGGCAGGAGGTGAGACGCCCTAACCGGCAGCGCACCTCCCGCCCATCGGCTAGCCTCTGGTTTGCCCCGTTCCGCGACCGCGGTTTCCCCCCTTCACGGCAAGCACGGAGTGCGGCATGACGATCCTGCCAAGTTTCTTGCGACCTCGGACCGCCAACGGCGTGGCTGCAATCCGCGTCTCGCCGCTGCTGATAGAAGCGGCCCGCCTGGCTGCACCCGACGCTCTGCAAAAACTCGATAGCTCGCCTGACGGCCTGTCGGAGGAGCAGGCGGCCCAGCGGCTCGAACTGCACGGGCCGAACGTCGTGGCGCAGGAGAAGCGCCACACGTGGATCGGGCTGCTCGGCCGGGCGATGGTCAACCCCCTGGTGATCCTGCTGCTGATCCTGGCGACGATCTCGCTGGCGACCGGCGACGCCCGGGCGGCGATCGTCATGGCGGCCATGGTCGTGCTGGGGGTGTCGCTGCGGTTCGTGCAGGAGTCGAAGGCCGACACCGCGGCTGCAAAGCTCAAGGCGATGATCAGCGTGACCGCGACGGCGGTCCGCGACAAGAAGGCCCGCGAAGTGCCGTTGGCCGACCTGGTTCCCGGCGACGTGATCCGGCTGGCGGCCGGCGACATGATTCCCGCCGACGTGCGAATCCTGTCCTGCAAAGACCTGTTCATCATCCAGGCCAGTCTGACCGGCGAATCGATGCCGATCGAGAAGACCGAGGCGCCCGCCATCGGCGCCACCCGCTCGCCGCTGGAACTGAACAACGTGGCGTTCCTCGGCACGAGCGTGGAGAGCGGGTCGGCCTCGGCGTTGGTCGTCGCCACCGGCCTGAACACCTACCTGGGCAGCCTGTCCAAGGCGCTGGTCGGCCAGCAGGTGCAGACCAGTTTCGACAAGGGGATCAGCACGTTCACCTGGCTGATGATCCGGTTCATGGCGGTGATGGTGCCGCTGGTGTTCCTGATTAACGCCCTGACCAAGCACAGCCCCGACGGCGGGCACGACTGGAAGGAGGCGTTCTTCTTCGCGGTGGCTGTCGCGGTCGGCCTGACGCCCGAGATGCTGCCGATGATCGTGACGGTCTGCCTGTCGAAGGGGGCCATTGCGATGAGCCGCAAGAAGGTGATTATCAAGCGGCTGCACTCGATCCAGAACTTCGGGGCCATGGACGTGCTGTGTACCGACAAGACCGGCACGCTGACCCTGGACCGCGTGATTATCGAGCGGCACTGCGACGTGGTCCGCAAGGAAGACGACGACGTGCTGGCGATGGCCTACCTGAACAGCCACTTCCAGACCGGCCTGAAGAATGTGCTGGACCGCGCGATCCTGGACCACCGCGAGGTTCACGCGGAAATCAACGTCCCGGAGTGGGCGAAGGTCGACGAGATTCCGTTCGACTTTTCGCGCCGGCTGATGTCGGTGGTCGTGGAGACGCCGCAGGACACGCACCGGATTATCACGAAGGGCGCGCCGGAGGAGGTGTTCAAGCGATGCACGCGGTTCGAGCTGAACGGCGACCTCTACCCCCTGGAGCAACTGTTCATCGACGAGCTGCGCATGGAATACGAGGAGCTCAGCTCCGACGGATTCCGCGTGCTGGCGATCGCCTACAAGGACGTGCCCCGCAAGCCGGCCTATTCCAAGGCCGACGAGTGCGACATGGTGCTGCGCGGCTACGTCGCCTTCCTCGACCCGCCGAAAGAGACGGCCGGCCCGGCGCTGGAGGCCCTCCGTCAGCACGGCGTTACCGCCAAGATTCTCACCGGTGACAACGAACTGGTGAGCAAGAAGATTTGTCACGAGGTGGGCCTGCCGACCGATCGTATCCTGCTCGGCAGCCAGGTGGAGGCGATGACCGACGCCCAGTTGGCGGACGCCGCCGAGCAGGTGACGCTGTTCGCGCGGCTGTCGCCGGCGCACAAGCAGCGGATCGTCAAGGCACTCCAGAGCAAGGGCCACGCCGTCGGGTTCCTCGGCGACGGCATCAACGACGCGCCGGGCCTGCGGGCCGCCGACGTGGGCATCTCCGTCGATTCCGCGGTCGATATCGCCAAGGAATCCGCGGACGTCATCCTGCTGGAAAAGAGCCTGCTGATCCTGGAAGAGGGCGTGCTGGAAGGCCGAAAGGTCTTTGCCAACATCCTGAAGTACGTGCGGATGGGCGCCAGCTCGAACTTCGGGAACATGTTCAGCGTGCTCGGGGCGAGCGTGTTCCTGCCGTTCCTGCCGATGGCCCCGCTCCAGATCCTGACCAACAACCTGCTTTACGACTTCTCGCAGGTGCCCATCCCCACCGACGAGGTCGACCCGGAGCAGATCGCCCGGCCCCGACCGTGGTCGATGAAGGAGATCACCCGCTTCATCCTGTTCATCGGGCCGTGCAGTTCCATCTTCGACTACACGACCTACTTGCTCATGCTCTTCCTGTTCGGCTGCTGGGGAGGCTACGCGCACGGCGACGTCGCCGCCAGGCACCACTTCCAGGACCTGTTCCAGACCGGCTGGTTCGTCGAGTCGCTGCTGACCCAGACGCTGATCATTCACATTATCCGGACCAACCGCATTCCGTTCCTGCAAAGCCGGGCCAGTTGGCCGCTGATCGTCACGACCGCGATGGTCATGCTGGTCGGCCTGTGGCTGCCGTTCTCGCCGATCGCCGGGGCGCTGGGGTTTGAGCATCTGCCGCGGCTTTACTGGCCGCTGCTTCTGCTGACGCTGCTGTGTTACACGTTCCTGACGCAGATCGTCAAAGCCTGGCTGCTCAGGCGGAAGTGGATTTAGGGGTCGTGTCCAGCATCTGACGAACCTTCTTCGCCAACTGCGCGTCGGTAAACGGCTTGATGAGGATCGCAGCCGATCCGTCAACGCCGCGCCCGACCAGCGTCTCGCCGCCGTAGCCGGACACATACAGCACCGGCAGGCCACGGCGACGGAGCCTGGCGAGCTCAGCCAGGTTCACGCCGCTCATGCCCGGCATCACCACATCCGTGATCAGCAGATCGATCCTGCTTTCCGGGCGGTTGATCCACAGCATGGCGCCCATGGCATCGGACGCCTCCAATATTTCGTAGCCGGACGCCCGCAACGCCGCGACAAGCAGCCGGCGGACAGGCGCCTCGTCCTCGACAACCAGAATCGTCTCCGGTCCATGCGCTCGCGGCAGGGGTTCCTTCGCGGAAACTGCGACCTCGACATGAACGGACTCGTCGGCCAGCGGGAAATAGAGCCGAAACTCGCTTCCTCTGCCGGGCTTGCTCTCGACGTCAATGGTCCCGCCGCTCTGCTTGACGAATCCATAGACCATGGGCAGGCCCAGGCCGGTTCCCTTGCCCCCCTCCTTGGTGGTGAAGAACGGGTCGAAGATTCTGGCTTGCGTCCTCGCGTCCATCCCGATCCCGGTGTCGCCAACCGCCACAACCACGTACGGTCCGGGCGCCGCGCCCGGGTGCTCTCTGGCGAAATCGACGCCCATGTCGGCGCGGTACGTTCGGATGCCCAACTCTCCGCCGTTCGGCATGGCGTCGCGGGCATTGGTCGCCAGGTTCATGATCGCCTGCTGGAACTGAACCGGGTCCACCTTCGCCAGGCAG
>JAQTVL010000136.1 GCA_028706835.1 Phycisphaerae bacterium
TGACCTGGTATTTCCTCGGCCTGGCCGGCGACGCCGACCTGGAACGCCACGTCGCCCAGTTGAAAAAACAGGCCCGCTGAGCCGGGGGAATTCCATCGACCTGCTCCGCGGCCACGCGTTTGCTGCGTGGAGTTCAGTTGTCGACGTTTTGTAGACAACTGAAACTAACCGCCGCTGACGGCAAGGCTTACGTCACCGAAGCCGCCTCCACCAAGAACGCCTTCCGCATCATCCAGTCCATCCCCAGCCCCAAAGCCGAGCCGTTCAAGCAATGGCTGGCCCAGGTCGGTTACGAGCGCATTCAGGAGATCGAGGACCCCGAACTCGGCACGCAGCGGACCCGCGAACTCTACAAATCCAAGGGCTACCCCGACGACTGGATCGAGAAGCGGATGCGGGCGATCGCCATCCGCGACGAACTGACCGACGAGTGGCGGCAGCGTGGCATCGAGGAGCGGCGGGACTTCGCCATCCTCACCGCCGAAATCTCCAAGGCCACCTTCGGCCTGACGCCGTCGCAGTACAAGCAGGTGAAGGGGCTGACTCGCCGCTTTTGGCTCTCAGATGCAACTCGGCAGCCCCTGCCACGCCCCCGCTGTCGCTTGCCGTTCGGCGATGTTCGTCAGCCACAGCGCACTCCCTTGCATGCATGTCTTCGGGCGTACAACACGCCCGCGACAGACAACCGTCGCGGGCATCGCTCCCGATCCATCAATTGACGACCGACAGAGCACCAGGAAGAATAGGACCAACGACCTAAGTCCTTGGCCCCCACTACTATTTCGATAGTTCTCCACACCCCCCAAGCCCCCCTCTTTCCCCGATGTTGCGTTTTCGCAACATATCAACTACCTAATGTGGCGAAAAATCAACATCCCTCCGATCTCGTGGACTTTGCTATAATTTGCAACATGGTGTCCCGCTATAACTTACGACACCTACGGAGTCCGATAATTACTTCCGGTACGCCATTTGCACTAACAAAAAGCGGAGGTTTCGTCCGTTTGAACAACGCATACACGGAGAAGCACATGCCGGCCCGCATAAAACGAGAGAGATCGGTGGCGTGGGTGTCGGTCGCCGTCGTCTTATGGGCGGCGACGTCAGCCTCAGCCAATTTGATCACCTGGAACGGCGCGGCCGGCGCCGACTGGAACGCTGCCGGGAACTGGCTCCCCAACACAGCCGTGCCGGGCATCAATGACGAGGCCTACTTCTCCGGCACGGGCAAGGCCGTCACCATCCTTGCCAATCCCGCCAGCGCGGTCGATAAAGTCACCGTCGCCGGCACCGGCATCTGGACCCTGGGCTCCGCCGGCACCACGCTGACCGTGAACACGCTCTTCAGCCACACCAGCACCGGCGCCGACAGTTACGGCAATGGCATTCGCAGCGTCCTGGCCGGGCCGGGCGCGCTGAGCGTTACGGCCGGCACCCTGACGCTCGCGGCCGCCACCGGGAATACGTATCAGGGCGGCACCACCATCAATGGTGGAACCGTCATGTCGGAGACGGTGACTGGAAACCCGTTCGGGACAGGAACGATCCACCTGATTTCCGGCACTTTCACCGCCCACAATGGCGCTCCTGTGATCACCAGCCCGGTCAGCGTCGAGGGCAACTTCACGCTTGCCAACGTGAACGTGCCCTACCGGTTCGACACCGGCGCCTGGACCTTGACGGGCAATCGCACGCTCACGGCGGCCAGTTCACTCTCGAACATGAATTCGGCAACGATCAACAGCGCCATCGGCGGCAACTTCAAGCTCACCAAGGATGGCACCGGCCAACTGGTCTTGGGCGGCGCCAGCACCTTCAACGGGTTTGAACTCCAGGCCGGGCACCTGCGAATCGCGGGCAGCGGCAGCACCGTGGGCGGCGGCGGCGCCATCACCGGGCCGCTGGGCAGCGGCACGGTCCGGTTCACCGGCGGCAACCTTGACGGTGACAACGCGGTGGTGACCCGGACGATCCACAACCCGATCGAGATCGCGGGCAGTTTCGGCCTGAACACCGAAGGCACCTACTCGAAGGGCAACCTGATACTGGCTGGGAATGCGACTCTTCTCGCGGATGGCTACCAGATCACCGTCGGCGGGGGAAATGGCGGCGCCTATACCACGACGTTCTCCGGCGCGATCGGCGATGGCGGCCTGGGCTACGGTTTCACGAAGCTCGGCGCGGGCACACTGATCTTCGGCGGCGCCAACTCCTACACCGGGCCGACGAACGTCAACTTGGGCACGCTGAGTTTCAACAACGTGGCACAGTTCGGAACCAACGCGCTCGCCCTCAACGGCGGCTCGCTCGCCTACACCGGCCCCGCCGCCACCCTCAACGCCGCCCTGACCATGACGGCCGCCGCCTCGCTGAATATCACCAACAAGCTCACGCTCCCCAACGACCTGACGCTCAACGGAAACCTCACGCTCAACGGCATCGGTGAACTGGCCAGCACCGCCCCCACCGGCCTCATCGTGCCCGCCGGCGTCACCCAATCGCTCATCATCAACAACTCCACCACCCGGGCGCAGGTTTCCGCTCCGATTCAGGTCGGCAGCGGCAGCACGCTGACGATTGACACCTCGTCGGGACTCAACGCCAGCTACTCCTACTCGTCGGCCGGCGTGATCTCCGGCGCGGGCAATGTCGTGGCCAAGCCCCTCAGCGACAAGAGGCTTACTCTGAACGCAGCCAACACCTTCACCGGCGACCTGATCTCAACGCAGGGCGGGCTGTCGTTCAGCGGCCAAAGCGTCAACCCCGGCGATCCCGGCGCCTTTGGCGCGGGCATGAACTCAGCCGTCAAGATCATGGGCGGCAACGGAGTCGGCGGGACGTTGGAGAACGCGACGATCAGCTTGCTTAACTCGACGTGGCATCCGTTCGAGATATACAACAACGCGTCCATGTACACGGGGAATTACACCGGGCAAGTGACCCTGTTCAACAATGCGACCCTGACGGCGGGCAGCACCGCCGGAAGTTCGTCGATGGCGGCGACCGGCGCAATCGGGGGAATCGGATCGGTGATCCTCGCCTGCCCGGGCCAAGGCGGCTTCGACCGGCACACGTTTATCGGCGGGTCCGCGTCCAACACCTACTCGGGCCTCACCACGGCTAACTCGGCCAACGTCCGACTGGGCAAGACCGGGGGCGCGATCGCCGTGCCGCACGACCTGTTAGTCAACGCCACGGGGACGTACAGTCCGATTGTCTACCTGTTCGGCAACGAGCAGATCGCCGACAGCGGCGTCGTGTCCTTCGGATCGACGACCGGCGGGTATCCGATTCTTGACCTGTACGGCTCGTCGGAGACAGTCGCCGGCTTGGCCGACTACCTGACGCCAACGTCCAAGGGCATTATCGACAACAGCAGCACCACCGCCAACTCGACGCTGACCGTCAGCCCGGGCATCGGAATCAGCAACGCCTTCCCGGGCGTGCTTCGCAATACCGGCACCGGGACGCTGGCCTTGGTCAAGGCGGGCGACGGAACCCAGATGCTCTCCGGCATCACCACTCACACCGGCGGCACGACGGTGTCGGCTGGCACGCTGGTCATCGGCCGAACCGTTCGCGATCAGTTGAGCGGCGCCGCCAACAGCGCGACCGCCTACATCACCGTCGTCGGCCATAACCTCGCCAACGGCGATCCGGTGCTGTTCACCGCCACGACCGTTCCGACCGGCCTGTCCGCGAACGTCATCTACTACGCCCGCAACATCAGCGGCAATACGTTCCAGGTCTCCGCGACGCCGACCGGCGCGGCGATCAACTTCACCGCGAACGGCGCGGGCCTGGTCGGGCATTTCGGCCCGCTCAGCGGCGCCTCCACCCCGGCCCTGGTTGTCAACGGCGGCACGCTCAGCCTGCCCGCCGGGGTCAGCTACAATCGTCCGATCACCTTCACCAGCGGCGAGTTGGCCGGCAGCGGCACGTTCAACACCCCGCTCTCGTTCGGCGCCGGCCAGTCGATGGCCCCGGGCGCCAGCCCGGACGCCGTGACCACCGCCGCCACCACCTGGGCCGCCGGCGGAACCTACCTCTGGGAGATGAACGACGTCGATGCCGGCGCGGGGCTCGACCCCGGATGGGACCTTTGGAACATGGGATCGCTGACCGTCACCGCCGCCAGCGGCAGCCCGTTCATCCTCAAGCTGATCAGCCTGAACACGGGCAACACCGCCGGCCCGGTCGCCGACTTTGATAACACGCAGACCTACACCTGGAAGATCGCCAGCTCCGCCACCGATGTCGTCGGCTTCAGCCCCGACCTGTTCGCGTTCGACACCACCCAGTTCACCAACGATCTGGGCGCCGGCGCCTTCGCGGTCCAGCTCAACGCCAACAACCGGGATATCGAGTTGGTGTTCGCCCAGGTCCCCGAGCCGGCCACCATGGCGTTCCTGGCCCTTGGCGGCCTGTGCATGGCCGGGTCCGCCATCCGCCGCCGTCACCGCCGCGTTGCCTAGCGTGCCGTCCGCATCGAATCTTTGGGCTGGGTGGCACTGGCAGCTTTTACCTGCCTGCCAGTGCTCCGTAGGAGCACACTGGTGGACAAGCCACCAGTGCCACCCAATGATTCAAACAGGTCATATTCGTCCGTGGAAATCCGTGAAATCCGTGGCCGGTCTTCTGGCTGTTGCCCAGAACGATACCTGCTCTCGAACCAGGCCGAAAACCGCTTGCCCGCGGCGTGGCCGTATTTTCTGGAACGATCTAACACTTTGTATTGCCGTGTGTTAGGCCATGCCTTCAGGCATGGTATGGCCGCAGTTCCCACTCCATACCCCCAGCCCGTTTCAACGGGCTTCTCTTAGCGGCTTTAGCCATCGCCATCTGCTGAAGCCAGATTGCGAAGGGCGTTGAAACGCCCTGACCAAAGGGGGCGACCGGTTCGGGTACTATGGCTAAAGCCATAGCCTATTACACGACAAGAGATGCTGCCAGAAGATACGGCCACACCCCTTGCCCGCCCAGCCCGACGGCCCGGCCTTGATCTGTTGCGGCAGTTTGGACACGGACTGGACCGGGGGGAATTCCGCCAGGATATGCACGTGGCCGGCAATCCCGTCGATTTCCAGTTGCACGCCGTCCTCGCCGCCGCTCACTCCCCCGTGGGTTTCTCCGCCGCAGGCGCCTCTGGCGCCGCGGGCAGCGGCTCCACCGGCAGCGGCCCGTTGGCCAGCAGGTCCGGGTCCGGCGGGATCGCGATCGCCTTGAGCTCCTGGTCGATCGCACGCAACCCCTGGTCCAGCGCGTCCGGGTCCTCTTCTGACTCCACCCACGTCAGGCCCGCCGGCTCATCGCCCTTCTTCCGCCGCCGGGCGATCTTCTCGGCGATCGACTCCGCGGTCTCTTTCGCGGGCGGCGTCGGCTCTTCGGCGCCAGTCGCCGGCGCCGATTGCACCGGCGCCGACTGCGCCGCGGCGTCGGCTGGATCCCGCAGCGACAGCAGGATCGACCCGAACGCACGATCCTGCTCGATGCGAATCCGCTTCTGGCGAATCAGTTCCAGCATCGCCAAAAACAGCCCGATGATCTGGCTGCGCGTCCGCCCTTCAAACAGCGCCTCGAACCGCTGCGGCCCCTCGTTGGTCAGCCGATCGACCAGGTCCGCCTGGTGCTCGTAGATCGGCGTGTCGTCGTAGGTGACATCGTGGAACGCCCGCCCCGTGGCGTCCATCAGCCGCCCGAACGCCTCGAACAGGTCCCATATCTGCACGTCGGCGATGTTGACCGCCGGCTCCTGCTGTTCGCCGACAAGCTGCTCCCAGTCGATGCCGGCGCGGGGGAACTTGAGCGCCTGCTCCGCCGCCGCCTCGCCGAGCCCATCCGCCAGGTCCTTGAACCGCTTGTAAGCCAGCAACTGCCGCACCAGTTCCGCGCGCGGGTCGGCCAGCGCGTCCGCCGCCGACGTCGGACTCTCCACGCCTTCCGGCTGCTCCGCCGGTGTCGTCGGCAGCAGCATGCGGGTCTTGATCTCCATCAGCCAGGCGGCCATGAGCAGGAACTCGGCCGCCAGGTTCAGGTCGAGGTTCTTGAGCACCTCGACGTAGCGGCAATACTGCTCGGTGATGCGAGCGATGGGGATATCGCCGATGTCGACCTCGTCCTTGCGGACTAGGTAAAGCAGCAGGTCCATCGGCCCGTCGTAGAAGTCCAACTGAACGCGATAGTCTTCCATAACACAGCGGCAAGTGGTCAGTGGCCAGTGGCTAGTTAAAAACGACGGGAGCACTCTATCAGGAACGGGCAAAAAAAAGAATGGGGAACCGCCGACGAACGCCCTCTTCGCGGGCGCAGCCCGCTCTTGGAGTGCGGGGACGAAGGCCCCGCTTTGGGCGACAGGAGCAACGCTCAGCAGCCCACGGCGGCAGCGGCGCTATCGTACTCCACATCCAGCTTGAACCTATCAGGTGTAATGGGCTGGAGAAAATATCGCACCATTTTATTACTATTTCACGCTTCCGCTCGGCCCTCCCGCCTATCATTTCGTAAACGATAGTGGTTATCGTTACGAACGTAACTCGTTGTGAACATAGAAAGATATGCTTAAATGGTTACCACTAGTATCAGGACTTACGTCTCGATTGTGCTGGGCGTTATAGCCCTTTCCGTCCAGGCGAGAGCGGGCTTGATCACGTTTGACACCCCCATCGGCGCCACCGCCGGCGGGCAGCCGGTCTCAGCCGAGGCCGTCTTCACCACCTCAGCCAACACCGTCACGGTCGTGTTGAAGGACCTCCAGGCCAACCCCATCAGCGTGGTGCAGGACCTGAGCGAACTGTACTTCACGATCAGTTCGGGCCAGACGGCTGGGACGCTCGCCTCCAGTTCCGCCATTCTGCGGACCGTGAACAACAACGGAACCTACGTGGACGCGACGTCGTCAACCAGCACCGGCTGGCTGCTAACAACCAGCGGCGTGCAGTTGCACCTGAACGTCCTGGGCGCGCCAGCCGGCCCATCCCACACGATTCTCGGGCCGCCGGACCTGGCCGGCAACCAGTACCTGGCTGCCAACGCCTCCATCGCCCACGTGTCCGGGCCGCACGAGCCGTTCATCGGCCAGACGGCCACGTTCGTGCTCAACGTGTCCGGGGTGACGGCTGATTCGAGCATCAGCGGCGCGGTCTTCTCGTTTGGGACCGCTCCCGGGGCCGCGGATGTCATCGGAACCCGCCCGCCCGTGATCGTCACCGTGCCCGAACCGACGACGCTGGCGCTGCTCGCCCTGGGCGGCAGCCTGTTCCTCGCCGCACGTTGGCGGCGAGGACTGGCGGATTAGCGGACGACGACGATGGCACGCCGCGACATTGACGCCGCTTTTCTTTCTTCGCGGGCGCAGCCCGCTCTTGGAGTGCGGGGACGAAGGCCCCGCTTTGGGCGACAGGAGCAACGCTAGGTAACCCACGGCGGTAGCAGCGCTACCGCCCTCCCCAACCAGCAAACGCCGCGTATTCAGACTCTTCCCCTAATCGGCGTCCATCGGCGGTTCCCCTCTTCTTCGTCTTCTCTGCGACCTGGGCGCCTCAGCGGCGAAGAAATCACCTACTTAGCACCCAGCGGAGCAAGCTCGTCGTCGGGCACCGGTTCCTGGCGAAGTTCCCGCAGCAGAGCGTTGACCTGGTCCCGCTTCGTCAGCGATGGATGCAGTATTTCTATCCCGATCGGTTGTCCGTCGGCGGCGAAATCAACGACCAACCCGGGGGCCATTTCGCGAGTGCTCGCGGCTTTCTCGCCGCTACGGGCCAGGTACAGGTATCCGATGACCGGCCGGCCCCCGCGATAGGTCATCTCGAGAAATAGATTCTTCATCGCCATACCCTCGTTATTATACCTCGAAGGCCGTCAGAACCCACACAACCTTCCCGTCTGCGTCGGGTTCAATGATGACCTTCCAGTCCTTGCCTTCCCAGCGAGCAAGTACAACCCATCGTCCCGCCTCGCGATCAGGAATCAAGTCTCTTGCATCGTGCAACATCGCCCGCAGCTCGACCTCGCCGAACCCGCGTTGCACCATCCGTTGAAGAAGGTGCTTCGTGAATCGCAGTTCCCAGTCCCACCAGTCGGGCCAATGAACCGACTTGATCATGAGTTGCCCCCGCCTACTTCTTCGCCACCACGATCCCCGTCGCTTTACGCACGTCCTCCATCACCGGCTCCGCGATCGCCCGGGCCCGCCGGCCGCCGTCAGCCAGCACGTCCTCGACGTACGTCGGGTCTTTCTCCAGCGACTTGCGATTCTCGCGATACGGAGCGAAGCACTCGGTCAGCAGTTCCGCCAGCCGTTTCTTCGATTCGCCGTAGCCCATGCCCCCGGCCCGGTAGCGGGCCGCCCACTCGGCTGTCTCCTCGGGCGACGCCACCAGTTTGAGCAGCGCGAACACGTTGCACGTGTCGGGGTTCTTCGGGGCCTCCACCGGCGTCGAATCGGTAACGATCCGCATCACGCGCTTCTTCAGCGGGCCGGGCTCGGCGAAAATCTCGATCGTGTTGTCGTAGCTCTTGGACATCTTTTGCCCGTCGATGCCCGGCACCACCGCCGTTGCCGCCATGATATACGGCTCGGGGATGACCAGTGTTTCGCCGTAGGCCTGGTTGAACTTGACGGCGATGTCGCGTGTTACCTCGATGTGCTGCTTCTGGTCCGCGCCGACCGGGACGAGGTTGCTGCGGTAGATCAGGATGTCCGCCGCCTGGAGCACCGGATAGGTGAACAGCCCGGCGTTCGGGGCGATGCCCTTGGCGATCTTGTCCTTGTAGCTGACGCACCGCTCCAGCAGCCCCATCGGCGTGACGCACGAGAATATCCACGCCAGCTCACAGACCGCCGGCACATCGCTCTGCCGGAAGAAGACGGTCTTGGCCGGGTCCAAGCCGAGCGCCAGGTAGTCCAGCGCCACGTCCAGCGTGTATTGCCGGACGAGGTTCGGGTCGGACAGGCTGGTCAGCGCGTGGTAGTTGGCGATGAAATAGAGCGCCTCGTTCTCACGCTGGAGCGCCAGGTGCTGCCGCAACGCGCCGAAATAGTTTCCGATATGAAGCCGGCCCGACGGTTGAACGCCGCTTAGTACTCGCATGATTGAACCCTCGAATTGTCAGATCAGGAACAGCGACGCATGGGCGCCGCCCAGCCACTCCATCAGCAGATTCAGCAGGTGAACGATGGGCCAACTGATCGGCCCGAGCCGCCCCTGCTGGCCCATCATGTTGTCCAGCATGATCAGCCCGATGATGACGACCGGGCCGACCCGCTGAAACTCGATGAACCGCTGGCGGAGTTCGCCGCG
>JAQTVL010000137.1 GCA_028706835.1 Phycisphaerae bacterium
GGCCACGTTCAGGGCGTTGCCATATTTCTCGACCAACTGGGCTCGCGTCTCCTTCAACTCCACGCGGGTCCGGTCCAACTGCGACTCGAACTCGTCGCGCTCCCTGCGCAATGCCGTCACCTGCTCGTCGGACTGTTGCCTGGCCTGCTTGTCCTCACACCCAGCCAGCATCGCCAGCGCCGCAGCCGCGACCACGAAGGCACGCCCGCCGAACCGTCCGTTGTTCTCTGTCATCGTTGTCGCCTTCAGTTGGGCTTGCCGCCCTTCAGTTTCGCCAGTTCCGCATCGCGCTGCTTGAGCAGGTCGTTCAGCCTCATGACGTCCTGACGGAGCGTCGCGATCTCGCGTGTGTCCAGCCGGACGTCCTCCAACTTCTTCTTCAACTCCAGGTTCTGCCGGATGGCCTCGTCGTATTGCAGCCGCTCCTGCTGCCGGCGGTTGCGTTCCGCCTGGAGATCGCGCTCGATGTTGTCCGCCCGGGTCTGGGCGATCGCCAGCGACTGCCGCTCGACATTCAGCTTTGCCTCCAGCGTCTCGATGCGCACGGTCAGCGCCGCGTATTGCCGGGATTGGCGGAAGTCCGAATTGGCCGGCTCGACACGCGCCGCCGGACATCCCGCCACCGTCAGCAGGCTGGCTGCCAACAGCCCCAGCACGATCCGTCGCCCAGCGATCTTCATAGCCGCCTCCGCATTAACGGGCTGATCGCCCATTAGACCGCAGTTGGCGAACGCCTGCAAGACACGGTTTTCCCGCGGGCATGGTTGTCCGCTTGCGTTTTCGCAAACCCGGCTCTGACGGATGCGCGTTGAGAACACGCCGATCTCTCGCGACCCGCCCTCTCGTGCTCGGGGTTTCACCTGTGCCGCCTTCCGCGGTATGATGACGGTTGTGCGTCCCCGAGCGGAGATGTCCGTGCCGACGACCGACCACAACGCGGCCCCGAACGACGAGTCGCTGATGTGCCGCTTCCAGCGGAGCGGCGACCCGGCTGCCTTCGCGCAGCTCGTCGCGCGGTTCACGGCCCGCGGCCTGGCCGTCGCACGCCAGATCGCGTCGGACCGCGGGCTGGCGGAGGATGCGGTCCAGGAGGCGTTTCTGCGAGTGCTTCGGGCCCGCGACCGCTACGACGCCGCCCGGCCGTTCTCCACGTGGTTCTTCGCCATCCTGCGAAACGTCTGCCTCGACATGCTCCGCCGCGTCGGCCGGGAAGCTTCCGCCATGGCCGAACTGGCCGCCCAGGCCCAGCCGTATGTTCCGGCCCCGGGCGAGCCGCACGAGGTCGATCGGCTGCTGGCGGCCCTCCCCCCGCTGGAACGTGCCGCGTTAACGCTTCGCGTGACCCACGACCTGCCGTTGGCCGACGTGGGCGCCGCACTGGGTATTTCGGAAGAGGCCGCCAAGAAACGCGTCCAGCGAGGCCTGCGGCGATTGCGCCAGAAGTTCCTGCACCTGGATCCCACAGCGGGGCGGTAATTGGCCCGCCATACTTTCTGTCCCCCCGCGTCCCCCATCGGCGTAGTACTGGCGAAAGGGCCGCCCTATGGACTGCGAACAGGCTCGCGACAAACTGGAGTTGCTCGCGACGGGCGACCTGCCGGAGGCCGATCGGCAGGCGGTGCAGGCGCACGTACGCACCTGCCCAGCCTGCATGGCGGCGATGGACGACTACCGTGCCCTGATCGCCAAGATGCGATCCACGCCACGACCATCCGAGGCGGACCTGGTGGCCGCCATCTGCTCCGCTGCACGAAATGAAATCGCCAGGCCAACCCGCCCAGCCCGCGCCCGCTTGCTCCTGTTCGGCGCGAGCGCACTGGCGGCGACACTCCTTGCCGCCGTGGTGCTCTGGCGACTCCTGCCGCACCCAGCCGATTCAGCCCGCCCGCTCGCGGGCGGCGGTTCGACCGCCAAGGTCGTCTCGCTTGAACGAGCGTGGCAGCACGCCGGCGCCCGGGCCGTGCCAGTGTCCGACGCCACGGCCGTTGTAGTTCGCGGCAACAGTGTCTATCTGCTCGGGGACGAGCCTGATGGCGGACACGTTGTGGCCCTTGACGCAACCACCGGCCAGGTGACGTGGCAGGCGAAGCCCGAGTCACTCGGCTACCTGTCAGCCGACGACGACCACGTCTACTGCCTCGCCCCGGCCGACAACGGCGTAACCGAATTGCTGGCCCTCGATGCCCGCAGCGGCGAGGTCACCTGGCGATTCCGCCAGGACGGGCGGACGCGACTCCAGGCGCCTTGCCGCGCGATCGTGGCTGCGCCGGGCAAAGTCGCATGGACCACCAACACAACGGTTCACATGCTCAATTCGGCTGACGGTTCGCCTGCCTGGGCCAGGCCGATTCTCCAGGAGGGCCTGCTGTCCGCCGGCGCCGTGATGGGCGATTCGGTCTGCGTCGCGTCGGGCATAGCGGTCCACGCCTTGGCTGTCGCGTCCGGCGAGACGCGGTGGCGGCAGGCCATTTCGGGCGAACTGTCGCGTGTCGGCCGGCCGCTGCTGGCGGTCGGAGGCGAGCGGGCGTTCGCGGTGTTGCGTCAGCGGAGCGGCAAGAGCCGCGTGGTCTGCCTCGACACGGCCTTGCGCCGCGAGGTGTGGAGTGTGACGGCTGAGCCGGTGTTCCACGTGCTGGCTGACACGGTGACGGGCAACGTGTTCCTCCGCGAGCAGGATGTGGTCGCGCTGGACGCCGCCACCGGCGCCAAGCGCTGGACCCAGTCGGCCAGGGGCTGCGGGCCCGTGACGCTGGCCGGCGGGCAGCTTTACCTCGTTGACACGAGCGATCGCGGCCGGCTGCTGGCGCTGAACAGCCGGACCGGATCGGCTGAGTGGGAGATGACAGGCATCCGATCGTGCGACCCGTTCGTGCCGGTCGCCAACGCGGGCCTTCTGAAGACGTCCGAGGGCGTATTGCAGGCGATGACCCTGCAACACTGATGCTGTGGCTGAACTTGAACCGCACCTGGAGGACTGCATGATCTGTTCGCTCGCCGACGTGGGCATCTTCCCTACCACCGCCAGCCGAGTCATTTTGATTTTCCATCTGATGATCGCGGTATTTGCATTGGGCACAGTGACACACCACTGGTGGCGTGTCGTCCGGGGCCGGACCGCCGGGCCGCTGCTTGGCAAGTATGCCGTGTGGGCCGCCGTCGCGTATCCCCTCAGTTGGGTGGTCGGCGTCATCATCTATCCGACCTACAACGTGCTGCTCCGCAAGGCCCCCAACGTCGGCCTGCAATTCACCTCCAAGTGGGCCGTCGGGCTCTTCGAATGGAAAGAGCATTTCGGAACGCTCGCCGTCGTGATGCTGCCGCTGCTCGTGGCGTCTGCCTTCCGATTCGACGCCCTCAGCCGGGCTGAACGGGCAACCTACAAGGTTGCGACGTGGCTGTTCACCCTGTTCGTGTATTACGCATTCGTCGTCGGCGGGCTCGTCACCGCGGTGAAGAGCTTCTGACCTCCAGGTTCGGAGATACATCCGTGAATAACAGATCAGTCAACGCGGCGCTGCTGGCCATAATCGTGTTCACGGCTACCTATGTCCTGCTGTTCAAGTTCCAGGCGATGCCCAAGTTCTACCCGCGCCTCGGCGGGAGAATCACGTTCGAGACGATCGAGGGTCAGACCGCCGTCAAGTTCGTCGGGGCATCGCTGGTGGGATTCCTGGTTGCGGTAGTCGGCTACATCGTCGGGCGAAGGCTTCCGTCGCGAAGCGGTTTCGTGCTGCACCTGCTGATGTGGGCATTGCTGGCCGGTTTCGCGGTCTTCTTCATCCTCAAAGAGGGCAACGAGTACCTTTGGCCGGGCCTGGTTGGCGGGTAAGCAAGCCGGGGCGTCCCCGCCCCGTATTCTCGCGTTGCTTCCCCTTGAGTCGTGCAGTCCCTCAGTGTGCCCACTGTCGGACAATGTAGTCAAAGGCGTTGTTCAGATACCGCTCATCGTGGATCGCCTGTCTGACGCCTCGCGGTCCGCACTCTCGCCAACGAACGGTGTCCCTGGCTTGTTGTGTGTCTTGTCCACGGTCAGGCGTTCGCTGCCGTGGAGGCGGGCGCCGTACGTACCCCACGTTATGTGCCAACTCGTCCGGTCGGGATCGAGAGCCTGCATCATAACCCCCGGGCGAATCTGGACGCCGAGTCCACGCTCCAACGCCAAGCGACGGGGGCGAGGACGCCCCGGCTCACTGGGGCTTATTTCATGTCCCGGAACTTCTGGTACCCGTAGTGCATCATCAGGTGGTCCAGCAGGATCAAGGCGGTGTACGCCTCGGCGACGGGCCAGACGCGGGCGACGATGGTCGGATCGCGGCGGGTGATCGCCGCCAGTTCCGTCGTCTGGAGCGTGTACTTGTCGATCGTGTGCTGGCGCTTGGCGATCGTCGGCGTCGGCTTGACCGCCAGCCGGGCGACGATCGGCTCGCCGGTGGTCAGTCCGCCGGTGATGCCGCCGGCGTTGTTCGAGTCGAACACCACGCGCCCGCCCTCGTTGTGCATCTGGTCGTTGGACCCGATGCCGGTCATGTCCTTCACCGCGAACCCGGCGCCGATCTCCACCGCCTTCACCGCGCCGATGCCGAGCATCTGGCCGAGTTGGGCGTCGAGCTTGTCGAACACCGGCTCGCCCACGCCGGCCGGCACGCCCAGCGCCACCACCTCGACCACGCCGCCGCTGGAATCGCCGGTCGCGGTGATCGCGTTGATCGCCTCAATCATCGCCTCGGCCGCGTCGAGGTCCGGGCAATTCAGCACGGGATCGATGCCGTATTTTTCCGCCACGGCCTCCCGGTCGAACGCCGGGGCCTTGTCGCGGATGGCGTCGATCTCCTGCTCGATCTTCGCAAAGACCGCCATCTTTTCCAGGTAGCGCATCTCCATCGTCACCCGGCTGCGGACGTAGATTTCCTGGTAAAAGGGGTCGAAGTCGCATCGCATCCGCCGATACGCATTCACCCGCGACAGCGCGGTCGCGTGCTCAATGTCATCCGCCCGCACGCCGGCCGCCTCCTTCACGTACGCAAACACCTCCACGCCCGCCCGGCGCAGGATCGCCTTGGCGATCGAGCCGGCCGCCACGATGGTGCTGGTGTATCGCCCGCTGAAAATCCCCGCGCCGATCGCATCGTCGTCCGGCCCATACTTCATGAACGACGCATAGGACGCATGACCCGGCCGGGGCGTGCGGTTGGTGTCCTGGTACTGCTTGACGTGAACGAAGTGGCGGTCCAGATTCGGGATCAGCACGGTGATCGGCGTGCCGTTGGTCACGTTCCGATTGCCCGCGCCCTCGATGGTGTCCGCGGCGTTCAGCCCGGTGTATATCACCGGCAGGTCCGGCTCCTTGCGCGGCGACGACAACTCGTCTGCCCCCGGCTTCCGCAGCAGCAGGTCGGCATAGATGCCCTGCTCCGTCAGCGCCAGGCCGGGCGGGGCGCCCTGCACCACCGCCGTCAGGCCGTCCTGATACGATCCGCCCGCGACGCTCACCTGAAACAGCCGGCCGATATGGCACCCGAACATGGCTCGCTCCTGCCTGACGATTGGACAACCACAACGCCCGTGACGGCCGGACATAATCCGGCAGTGCCGGCCATAAATCAAGGCCAAACCACCTGGTCGTGTTCCACGTGGAACATCGGGCGGCGAGGAGCAGCGATCAGTTCTTCAGCACACGCCCCAGTTCCGACAGGATCGCCTGCCATTGCGATGTGATCTTGGGGAATTCGTAGTTCAGCAGGTCAGCCAGCAGGACGAAATCGCGGGCCTCCAGGGCGACCTTCACTTCGGCCAACTGCCCCACCAGGCTTCGGGTCGCCTGGCCTACCGTCTGGTCGCCGAGGGTCATGCGCTCCAGGTCCAGCTTGTGGAGCAGGACCACCTGGGACACGGCCTCCTGGGCGGCCTTGTAGAAGTTCAGGCAGCCCAGCAGCAGTTCCATGGCCTTGCCGGTCTGGCCCGCGGTCAGCTTCTCAGCGGCCCCCTGGTAGAGTTGCGTGCTGTCTTCGAGCAGGGCTGCCACGGCTGCGACGGTGTCCAACGCCATCGCGCGCGGGCAGGCGGTGCGGAACTCGACCAGTTCGATCAGGTCGCAAGGCCGAGCCAACCATTGCTCAAGCTTGTCGGCTGGGGCCGCCTGGCCGTCCACGATCATGTTCTCCAGCACCCGCCGCTGTCCGGCGACGTGGGCGCGGACCTGCTCGACCAGGTGGCTGAGCAGCGATCCCGGCGGGATCGTGACCTCCACGCTCTTCTGGTCGACCAGGACACGCATACGAAGACTCCACTCGCCCCAACCCGAGGGCCGACTGTTCTGTCACAATTCATTTGACGGGTGCCATGGCTGGAACGCCGTCCGGCTGTTTTGGACGGCGGGTCAGCCATGCTCGCCTTGCGAAGACATGCCTGCGACAAAACGGCCGTCGCAGGCATGGCACCCGATCCTTCCGTTCCTCCATGACGACGAGCCCTAGGGTTTCTCCGCCGCCCACTTGTGCCAGCGATCCTCAATCGAGCCCAGCCAGCCGGGCCGATCGTCCAGCACCAACGATCGCCCCAGGGCCACCGAGGGCTTCTGGCCTTCCTTAAGCTGGGCCAGGAACCGCTTCATTTGACCATCCGACAGGTTCGCACGCAAGAACCTCGTCCAACTGGCGGCCTGGATGTAGAACGCGGCCGGGCGATCCACCTCGCCGTTGGCCTGGTCGATCATCTCGGCCAGCGGCGTCGCCGCCTGACGCGACAGCAGTTCGGCCATCCGATCCGACGTCGACCGCCCGCCATCGAACTCGGCAGCCGTGGCCAGCCCCTCCTCCAGCCAGAGCGGGCAGGCGGCCTGCCCGAAGAATTCCTTGAGGGCCACGTGGGCCAGTTCGTGCGGCAACTCACGTGCCAGCAACGACGTGCGGAACCGGTTCTCCTCGTCCACCTGGTAGAGCATGACCACCCGCCGAACCGAGCCGTCGGACTGCGGGGCGTAGAGGAAGCCGCCGCCCGCCCAATCGGCAGTCGCCTGCGCCTTGCGGAAGGCCGCCTGGTTCGCATACACCGTCAGCTCGACGCGGTGCGGGAAGAGGGCGTCGCCCAGGACCGTCCGGCGGACGCGTTCGAGGGCAGCCTCCGCCGACTGGGCGAGCAGGTCCGCCAACACGGGATTGTTCGTGGTGATGTCGAAATGGTCCGTCTTCTTCCGCGTCGCCTCGGGATAGATCACGCTCATCGCGGCGACCTGCTCGGGCGTCAACTCAGCCTGCGCAGCCGGGGCAGACGGGGCGGTCGTGACGCGAACCACCGGCCGACGGGCCAGGCGGGCGATTCGCTCGTTGGCCAGGGCCTCGATGCGTGCATCGGGCTTGCCTGCCAGCGTGGCAACATACAAGTCCCGGGCTGCGGCAAGCTGGCCGGTTCGCTCGCAGGCCGTCGCCAGCAGCATCTGGACGCGGGCGTGCCGCGGATACCGCTTGAGCACGTCGGCGAGCTTGCCGATCGCAATACCGTAATGCCCGTTGGCGAAACTGGCGGCGGCGGCCAGGTAGTCCGCGTCGCCGTCAACGGGATCGGCGGGCGCCGACGTGGACGAGTTGGCGCCCCACGCGGGCGCCGCCAGCAGCACCGCCAAGGCCAGGGCCAGCCAGGGCTTCGGCAAGTTCCCGCCCGTCACGGCGTGCCCCCCCGGCCTGGGCCGATCCGCTCCAACTCGCCCTCCATCGTCCGCCGCATCGCCTTCACCGTCGTCAGGTCCTCCTGCGTCCAGGAGATGAGCAGGCTGAGTTCCTGCGGATACGGACTGCCCAGCACGAGGATCTGGTCGAGCTCTTTCTGAATGTCGTCCAGGAGCGACAGCGCGGACCGCAGCTTCGTCTTGTAGTCCGGCAGCGACTTGTTGTTGATCGTCTTGATCAGCCCGTCGAATCGCAGGGCCACCGCTTCCGCAGCCGATTGGTGCATCTGGATCAGCCGGCGACGGATTTCGACGCGGTAGCTCCGCGCGATGCCCGGGTTCACGGCATCCGCTTTGGCGAACAGGTCCTCCGCCTGCCGGTAGACCCCCGCGGCCTTGGCGGGCTCGGTCACCAGCAGCCCCTGGGCGGCCGTCATCTGGTTGGCCCCCGCGGCGATCATCTCTTTCGCCTTGTCGCGCAAGGCCCACTCCAGGACGTCGTCGTCGGCGAGGGACCCGAAGCCGGACGGCGGCGGCTCGTCCGCACCGCCACGGGCTACCGCCTGCGTCAGATCGTCCACCTGCACCAGGTAGAGCCCGGAGGGGTTGTCCCGGAGCACGTCGGCGATGATCGCCACCCGCTCCGCCTGCGGATCGTGCGGCACCAGCAGCAGCCCCAACTCGCGATAATCCGCCAGCGCCTCGGTGAAGTATCCCAGCCGCCGGGCCGCCGTCGCCGTCAGCTCCAGCATCACCCGCCGGTGCGACGTGGGAAGCATGCCGGCCAGCGACTGCCGGCCCACCTGCAACGCCGCCTCGTTCAGGTCCGCCGCCAGCCAGCCCCGCACCATATCCTGGAGGGTCTCAGAATCCAGCCAGGCGCCGTCGAGGAACACCCGGCCGAGCGCCAGTTGCGCCTGCACGTGGTCCGGCTGGATGCGAAGCGCCGCCAGGAACAGCTCGCGGGCCGGCACCGGCAGGCCGTTCTGCACCGCCCACACGCCCAGGCGATAGTGCCCCTCGGCATCCTTGGAGTTGAGTTGCGCCCGCATGTCGGCCAGCTTGGTGGCCAGGTCGTCGCCCGGCTCGATCCGCAAGACGCTTTCGCGGTCCAGCGTGATCGCCCCGCCGGGGATTTCGACCACGACCCGGTCGCCTTCGATCCGGGCCTTGCCCTTGTAGCTCCCGCCGCCGACCAGGTAGACTGTGTCCGCCAGCGCCCCTGACGCCGTCACCAGCGCCAGCAGCAATGTCCACGCCACACGCCTGAATCGTGGTCGTCTCATTCGCCCATCCCGCAGTTGTCCCCGGCCGATCCGGGCGGCCAACTGACGGATACCATCGTACGAGCTCGGAGGCTTCGGAGCAATCCTTATTGCCCGCCGGCGGACATGGCGGGCCTCTCGGATCACCGGAGCCGATGTTGCAGGAAAACAACATCCTGGGGGCACAATGATGCGAAAAAGCAACATCCCGCCTATTCGGACCTCCAACGACGGGGCAACCAATCCTGTTCGGCACGCGGTTTGCTGGACGGAAGATGGAATACTTCTTCGTAAAGTATTATATATAAAATACTTGCGCCCTCCCCCTCGCCTGCGCATCATAGGGCGCATGGCCATGGCCAAACG
>JAQTVL010000138.1 GCA_028706835.1 Phycisphaerae bacterium
ACAGGATCACCCGGAACCGGGACACGCGGCTCGCGTCGTCGGCCCCTGAGCGTCGGGCCGGTTCCTGTCGGCTCCTTCTGACGGGCGATCACCTCAGAAGGGAGCACGTCATGTCCGACATCAGCCCGGTCGGCAACTTGCTCACAAGTTCGCCCCTCCAAATGTTCCTGGACGCAAAAGTTCCCACCGCGACGAACCCGTCGGGGTCTGGAGGCATTCCCCCTGGCAACGGCAACAGCCCGCACGGCATCCCGCCGGGCGGGCTGGACCGAGTCGAGATCAGCGGCCTGGCCAAGCTGCTGTCCAGCCAGCAGGCCGATTCGGAAGGCGGCAGTTTCACGGCGCTGCTGAAGGCTGCGGCGTCGGCCTCCGGGGCTGGACAATCCGGCGGGAGCGCGAACGATCTCAGTTCGGCGTTGTCCGGCGCCATCGCCCTGTCGCTGATCGCGTGAGGGTCCGGCGGCATCACGTGGTCACGATGCACGCCGCGACGTGACCCGGCTCGCCCTGTTTCGGGTCGAGCGTCGGGACGACTGTCTTGCACTCCGGCTTGGCCATGTGGCAGCGCGGGTGATAGGGGCAGCCGCTGGGCGGGCTGATCGGCGAGGGGACCTCGCCGCCGGGGATGATCCGGGCGCGTTTGCGGTTTGGCTCCGGCCGGGGGGCCGCCGACAGCAACGCGATCGTGTACGGGTGCTTCGGGTTGCCGTAGAGCTCGGGGGCGCTGGCCAACTCGACGATCTTGCCGAGATACATCACCGCGACCACGTCGCAGAAATGCTCCACCACCGCAAGGTTGTGGGCGATGAACGCGTAGCTCAGGCCGAGTTCTTCCTGGAGGTCGTCGAGCAGGTTGAGAATCTGGCTTTGGATCGAGACATCCAGCGCCGACACCGGCTCGTCGCAGATGATCAACTCGGGCTCCAACGCGAGCGCCCGGGCGATGCCGATTCGCTGCCGCTGGCCGCCGGAGAACTCGTGCGGATAGCGGTTCACATGGTCCGGACTCAGCCCGACGCGCCGCAGCAGCCTGGCCACGCGCTCAGCCAACTCCGCGCCGCGGGCGACGCCGTGGACTTTCAACGGCTCGCTCACGATCGAGCCGACGGTCATGCGCGGGTTCAGCGACCCAACCGGGTCCTGGAAGATGACCTGTAGATGCCGCCGCATCCGCCGCATCTGCGAGTTCGGCAGGCGAAACAGGTCGATCCCCTGGAAGCACACCTGCCCCGCCGTCGGCGGGATCAGCCGAAGAATCGTCCGCGCCGCCGTGGTCTTGCCGCAGCCGCTCTCTCCGACCAGACCGATGGTCTTGCCTCGCGGCACGTCGAAGCTGATGCCGTCGACCGCTTTAACATGGCCGACTGTCCGCCGCAGGATGCCCTTGCGAACGGGGAAGTAGGTCTTCAGGTTGCGCACCTGCATGATCGGGTCGGTCACGAGCGTCGACATCGGCGTAAGCATCGGCGGCGTGTGGGTGGTCGCGGTCGTCATTGCGTCACGTCCTCTCCAACGGCATTCCCCGCAGATTTCGCAGATTTCGCAGATTTTGAATGAGCAAAACGGCGATACTCCAGCGACGGCGAACCGAAGTTGAGCAGAAAAGCGAGTTCAATCTCGCTGGCGTTCAGGTAGTTCAGCACAATCGCAATTTCCGTCTTCGTCAGCCGTTCCAGAGCCTTTAACTCCACAAGCACACTGCCGTAGCAGATGAAATCGACCCTGTATTTCGTCTTCAACTGTCTATCGCGGTATTCGATGATCAACTCGACTTCGCGCCGAAACGGAATCCCGCAGGCTTCAAACTCGATCGCCAATGCTTCCTGGTAGACCGGCTCCAGAAACCCGCAGCCAAGCCGTCGATGCACCTCCATGGCTGCGCCTATGATGGCATACGTTTGCGGATCACGTTGCCCGTCATCGGTCATGGCCGTTTTCCCATCTGCGTAATCTGCGAAATCTGCGGGGAAACCGCATCGTTCGGCGTCGTGGCCGGGGATGACTCGTAACCCTCGACTTTCCAGCAGGCCGCCCAGTGTCCCGGCCGGACTTCGCGCAACTCGGGCTCGACCAACAGGCACTTGCTGTCGCCGCCGCAGCGGTGGCAGCGAGGATGGAACTTGCAGCCCGACGGGAAATGCAGCGGGTCCGGCACGTTCCCCGGTATGACATCCAACCGCTTCTTCCCTTCGCCCAACCGGGGGATGCTGTCGAACAGCTTCTGCGTGTAGGGGTGCAGCGGCTCCGCAAACAAATCGCGGACGTCGGCGAACTCCATCAGCTTGCTGGCGTACATGACGGCCACGCGGTCGGCGTTCTCGGCCACCACACCCAGGTCGTGCGTGATCAGCAGGACCGACAGCCCCTTGTCGACCTGGAGTTTTTTCAGCAGTTCGAGGATTTGCGCCTGGATCGTCACGTCGAGCGCGGTCGTCGGCTCGTCGGCGATCAGCAGCGCCGGGTCGCACGACAGCGCCATCGCGATCATCGCCCGCTGCCTCATGCCGCCGGATAGCTGGTGCGGATACTCGCGCACACGCTGCTCCGGCGCCGGGATGCCCACCTGCCGCAACACATCGACGGCCTTCGCCCACGCCGCTGCGCCCCGGATGCCCTGGTGCAACTCAACGGCCTCGACGATCTGGTCGCCGATCGTGTAGACGGGGTTCAGGCTGGTCATCGGCTCCTGGAAGATCATCGCGATGTCGTTGCCGCGGACGTCGCGCATCTCCTTTTCGCTCAACGTCAGCAGATCGCGCACGCCCCGTTCCTTGTCGCGGAACAGCACGCGCCCGGACTCGATCCGCCCCGGCGGCTGCGGGATCAGCCGAAGGATCGACAGCGCCGACACGCTCTTGCCGCACCCGCTCTCGCCCACGACCGCAAGCGTCTCAGCCGACCGGATGTTGTAGGACACGCCGTCGACAGCCTTAACCACGCCGTCCTCGGTGTGGAAGTAGGTCCGCAGATCATCGACGACGAGCAGCGGGTGGCTGTTCGGGGCGGTTTGGCTCATATCCGCTTGCCTTCCTTCGGGTCGAGCACCTCGCGGATGCCCTCGCCGGTCAAGTAAAAGGCCATCGTCGTCAACAGGATTGCGACGCCGGGCCAGATGATCAGCCACCACGCGTCGAGAAGGTACGTCTTGCCATCGGTGATGATGTTGCCCCAACTCGCCTGCGGCGGCTGCACGCCGAAGCCCAGGAACGACAGCCCGGCCTCGGTCAGAATGGCCCCCGCCACGCCGAGCACCGCCGACACCAGCACCGGCGCCAGCGAATTCGGCAGCAGATGGCTCAGAATGATCCGCCACGCCGGCACGCCCAACGCCCGCGCCGCCGCCACGTAGTCCATCTCGCGCAGCGTCAGGAACTCCGCCCGAACCAGGCGGGCCAGTTCCATCCAGCTCAGCACGCCGATGGCGGCGATGATAACCCAGATGGACGGGCTGACGATGGCCACCAGCGTCAGGATCAACAGGAACGACGGGATGCACAGCAGCGCGTCGACAAGCCGCATGAGTACGTTGTCGATCCATCCGCCAAAGTATCCCGCCGCAGCCCCGACCAGCACGCCCAAGGCCAGTTCGATGGCCACGGCGAGGAACCCGACGAACATGGAGATGTAGCTGGCGTTAAGGATGCGGGCGAAGACATCGCGGCCGAACTGGTCGGTCCCCAGGACGTGCGGCCAGCCGGGAGGCGACAGGCGTTGCGACATGTTCTGTGCGTCCGGGTCGAACGGGATGTGAATGCCCAACCGCGACGTGATGAAGGTCGCGACGGCAACGAAGAACAGGACCATGAGAAACCAGAAGGCCAACAGGGCCACCCTGCGCCGCCGGAAGCGCACGACAAACCCGGGGCGCATTCGCGTCGTCTGAACGTCGAGGCCCTCGGCGAGCGAAGACCCGAAAGTTTTCGCCGGTTCAACCACACATCACTCCAGTCGCACACGCGGGTCCACAACGCTGTACAGCATGTCGGCCAGCAGGTTGCCCATGACCACCAGCACCGCGGAGTAGAAATTGATGGCCACCAGCACCGGCAGGTTGCGTTTGCTCAGTGCCTCGTAGGCCAGCCGGCCCATGCCGGGATAGCTGAAGATTGTCTCTACGATGACCGAGCCCGCGATCATGCCGGCCAGCAGGAAGCCGAAGAACGTTACCATCGGCCGAAGGCTGTTCCGCAGGGCGTGCTTGTAGTAGACGACCGACTCGGACAGCCCCTTGGCCCGGGCGGTGCGAATGTAGTCTTCGCTGAGCGATTCGATCAGCGACGCCCGCACGTAGCGCGACTGTACGGCAACACCGGGCAACGCCAGGACCAGCGCCGGCGCGAACAGGTGCCAACCCGTGTCCAGCGCCTGCTGCCACCAGGACGAGAACTGCATGCCGAACGTGCCCACGCCGAGGATCGGCACGTAGATGTACTTCACCAGCAGGATGCACAGCATGTAAGACACGAAGAATCCCGGCAGGCTGAGCAGGAAGAACGCCCCCACCGCCGAGGACGTGTCACGCCACCCGCCGCGGAACCGTGCGCCCGCCACGCCCAGTGGAATACCCATTCCAAACACGAGCACCAGCGAGACCGCGTTGAGCAGCATCGTCCACGGCAGGCGGTCGACGATCTGCTCGTGGACCGGGCGATCGTTGTAGTCGACGAGTTTGTTGCTGAACAGGTCCTTCATGACCAGGAAATACTGCGAATACCACGGGTCGTTCAGGTGATACTTGGCCCGACGCGCCTCTTCCGCGGCGGCCAGTTTCTTCGGGCTCATCTCCTCCCCGCCGGCGGTCTTCGAGCCAGGGGCGAAGCGGATAATCGCAAACGACAGCAGGCTGACAATCGCCAGCAGGATGATCGAGATCGCCAGGCGGCGGACGAGGTAGGTGATCACTTGCGGCCCTCCGCCAGACCAGCCGGGGGATACTTCACGCGATACCAGTACGGCAGGTAGAGGTCGAACCCCGCCTTCGTTTCGCGGATCGGCTCGTCGACCCACTTGCCGTTCCCGTGTGGGCGGTACACCCGGAATGTGTTCCTCTGGATGCCGACGGTGGCCTCGGGCACGTCCAGGAACACGTAGGGTTGGTCCTCGTAAACGATCTCCTGCAACCGCCACGCCAGCCGCTTGATGCCGTCCTCGCTGTAGGTCGTCCGCAGCCGGTCGATGAGCAGGTCGGCCTCCTTGTTCTTGTAGCTGCAAAAATTCAGTTCCCCCGGGTGGGTCTGGCTGGAGTGGAACAGTTGATACATATCGAAATCGTTGCTCATCTGCCAGCCGAGCACGCAGGCGTCGAAGTTCTGGGCATCGATGTAGCGCTGGATGAACACCGACCATTCGTATTGTTTCAGGTTGACCTTGACGCCCACCTTCTTCAGGTCCGACTGCACCACCACGCAGATGTCCTTGCGAATCTCGTTGGCGTTGTTGGTGATCAGATCGAACTCGAATCGCTGGCCGTCCTTGACCAGATAGCCCTCGGCGTCATGGGCCTTCCACCCCGCCTCAGCCAGCAGCGCCTTCGCCTTTTCCGGGTCGTACTTCAGCAGCCGGTCCTTCATGTGCGGGTTGCAGAAGTAGAACTGCGGCGCGTAGATGCCCGTGCTCTGCACGCCGTAGCCGTAGAGGATGTACTGGATGATGTCGTCGATGTTGATGGCCTGCGCCAACGCCCGGCGGACCCGCACGTCCTGGAACAGGGGACGCTTCATGTTCCAGCCGATGTAGTTGTAGCTGCGCGACTGGAACTGGACCAGGTCGAGGCGTTTGTCCTTGATCGCCCTGCCGACGGCCTGCGGCTCGATCGAGTAGAAGTCGATGCCGCCGGTTTCAAGCGTCAATTGGATGTTCAACTGGTCTGGAATGTAGCGGATGTAAATAGCGTCGAGGTTCGGCGGGCCCTCGTAGTAGGCCTGGTTGCGGACCATCCGAATCCACTCGCCGCTCTTCCACTGGTCGAACTTGAACGGCCCGGTGCCGATCGGATGCCGGTCGTAGTTGTCCGCCCACCACTCCGGGCCCTTGCCGTCGAGGATGTGCCTGGGCAGAATGCCCATGCTCCACGAATTCACCGCCAGGCTGTAGGGCTTCTTGTAGGTGATCCGGATCGCATACGGGTCCAGCGCCGTCGCCGACTCCACCGTCACGTAGTCCGACGCCCGCGGAGAGGCGATCTCTGAACTGACCAGCATGTCCCACGTGAACTTCACATCCTCCGCCGTGAATTCCTTCGGCTCGTACACCTTGCCGCCCACCTGCCCGCCCTGCCACATCACGCCCCGGCGAAGATGGAAGACGTAACTCGGGCGATCCTGCCCCGGGAACTCCTCGAAACTGAGGTCGGCCAATCCGTTGTCCGGATCGTCGGGAAGGAACAGGGCGGTCAGGGCCTTTTCCACCGCGTCGCGTTCGCCGTGGAAGACCCACTGAACCATGGAGTCGAGGACCACATAGTGCTCGACGATCACCGCATCGGCCTTCGCTATCGCGGTGCGGGCCCGTTCCTCGACCGCCGCCGGCTTGAGTTCGACGCCATCGCTGAATTTCGCGCTCGGCCTGGGGCTGATGGCCAGCAGATAGACCTTCCGAGGCGGATGCTTGGCGAGTACGTCCGCGAGTGCATCCTGGTATTCCGTGCCGGCTGAACCCTCGAAATCGAACGTAACGACCTTCGCGTCCCGCGACGCCTTGTGCGGAACCATAAGTCTGGCGGGTTGCGTGGCCGGCGCGGTCGTCGGCGGGGCAGCAGCCCTGCCCCGCATCAGGGCCTCGGCGGCAGCCAGAACAGCCTTCGCATCGTCCTCGGTATTGAAGAACAGCCGGGAATTCTGCGACAGGTCCCAGCTCGTCGCCAGGTCGCCGACCATGTTCATGTTCTCGTCGAACTTAATCAGGCCGTTGAAGACGAGATTCGTGACATCGCTGGCGGAAGTCGTGGTCGCGCGGATCGGGTTGACGTTTTCCGGCTCGCCGATCGATCCCATCGTCAGCACGTTCTCGTGCGGCGCCACCTGCTGCTTGACGAACGTGAACGCGGCAGCGAAGAACAGCCCCAGCAGCACGGGGAAGACAAAGATGAACCGTTTGAGCCAGAGCATTCAGTCGCTCCCACATGAAGCCCAGGGATCGCCATCCCTGGGCTTGGAGGAACTCACACTACTTCTTCTCCCGCAACTGCGGGTCGAAGGCGTCGCGCAGGCCGTCGCCTATCAGGTTCAGGCTCAGCAGCGTCAACGCCAACGCCAGGCACGGGAACAGCGTCAGCCACCAGTAGCTGATCACCGGGTTCATCTTCCCGATGCCGTCCGCCGCCAGCGAGCCCCAACTCGCGGCCGGCGGCTGAACGCCGATGCTCAGGAAACTCAGGAACGACTCCTGCAAGATGGCCTGCGGGATAATCAGCGTTGCGTACACGATAATCGGGCCCAGCAGGTTTGGCAACAAATGCACGAAGATGATGCGGGCGTGCGACGCGCCCGCCGCCACCGCCGCCAGCACGTAATCGTTGTTCCGCAGCGAGAGCACCTGGCCACGCACCACGCGGGCCATCGTCAGCCAGCTCACCGCGCCGATTGCCAGGAACAGCACTACCATCCGCCGGACCGGACTGCCCGCACCGCCGAACGCGACGGCGAACAGAATCACCAGCAGCAGGTACGGCAGGCCGTAGAGTACGTCCACGATCCGCATCATAAACGAGTCCGTTTTGCCGCCAACGTAGCCGGCGATCGCGCCCCACGTCACGCCGATCGCCACCGACACCAGCGCGGCCATCATGCCCACCGCCAGCGAAATCGCGCCGCCGTAGAGCGTCCGCACCAGCACATCCCGCCCGACGTCGTCCGTGCCGAACCAGTGCGACCGGCTGGGCGGCTGGTAGTTCCGCGTCAAGTTCTGATCATTGTAGCGCGGCTGGTCTTCGGGCGACGTGCCGTAGAGGAAACCGGCCACGCAGGCCAGCGCGATCAGCACGAGCATCGCCAGGCCGACCCGCACCAGTCGGCTGCGGAAGAACCGCCGCATCGCCTGGCGCGTCTGGCTGGAGTCGCGACGAGATTCGGGGGACGACCGGTCGTCCTGGCTCCGGCGACCTATGGTCGCCGGCTTGGGCGGATCGGCGGCGCGGTTCGATGGAACGGGCGGCTGGGTCATGCGTCGCCCTCCAGCCGAATCCGCGGATCGACCAGGCCGTAGGCCAGGTCGACGATCAGGTTCGCCACGACCAGCAGCGTGGAGTAGATCATCACCGTGCCGAGGATCAGGCCGTAGTCCTTCGACTGCACCGAGATGACAAACGCCCGGCCGATGCCGGGGATGTTGAATATCTTTTCGACCACGAAGCTGCCGGTCAGGATGGCCGCCGTCGCCGGCCCCAGGAACGACAGCACGGGCAGAAACGCGAGCTTGAACGCGTGCTTGAGCACGACGCGCCGCTCGGGCAGGCCCTTCGCCCGGGCCGTGCGGATGTAGTCCGCGTGCAGCACATCCATCATGCCGGCCCGCGTCAACCGGGCGATGTAGGCGGTGAACGGCAGGCTGAGCGTGATTCCCGGCAGGACGAGTTGCGCCGGCGAACCCCAGCCGCCGACGGGGAACAGGCCCAGCGTGAAGCCGAAGAAACTCAGCAGCACCGCCCCGATCACGAACGTCGGCAGGCTGATGCCGAGCATCGCGTAGAGCATCACGAAATAGTCAACCGGCCCGTGGCTGCGGACGGCCGCCAGCACGCCCAGCGAGCAGCCGACCAGCACCGCCAGCACCAGGGCGAACGCACCGAGCATCATCGACCGCGGCAGCGTGCTGCCGATGATGTCGCCGACGGTCTTGCCGGCGTTCTGGCTGGACAGGCCAAAATCGCCGTGCAGCACCAGCCGGCCGAGATAGTTCACATAGGTCCGCCCGCGGTCGGCCCACCGCTGCCGCCACGGGGCGTCGGCCGGCGTGTCGACCACGCCATAGCGGGCCGCGAGCAGCGCCCGCTGCTCCCGCGGCGTTTTGTCGTCGATGAACGGGTTGCCCGGATGCTGGCAGATCAGCACGTATGTCAGCGTGTAGATCACCCACAGGATGATCGGAAGCTGGATCAGGCGGCGTATGACGTAGGCAATCATCGCGACTTGCCGACCCCCTTGAGCATGATCTGCGATTTCGCGTTCGGCCAGATGCCGCGGATGTTCTTGCGATACATGTATTGGCCGACGTATTGATAGACCGGCAGCACGCCGCACTCCTCCGCCACCAGCACACGCTCCGCCTGCTGGATCAACTCGAACCGCC
>JAQTVL010000139.1 GCA_028706835.1 Phycisphaerae bacterium
CCCCCATTCCCCTCCCTGGCACACCAGTTGCATTTACCACCTAACGAACCATCGGTTTCAACGCAAGGGATTGCAATGGAACAGAACCGCAATAACCAGACCCGCTCCACTCACCTGGCTCAACTGATCGACGAGGTGCCCGACGCACAGGTCGCGTCACTGTGGGCCAGGCTGGACATGGAACACGTGGCCCGCCGGCTGATCCAGACGGCTCGCATCGCGGCGGCTGAGCACGCACTGCTGCGGGCGCATGAGGCGGTCGAGCGGCGAGACCAGGCCCGGCGGGGCGGCACGGGTCGGCGAACGGCGTGAGGGAACCATGCTTTACGGACTCTACATCTCGGCCGGCGGCATGAAAGCCAACGACTACAAGATGGCGGTCGGGACGAACAACCTGGCCAACGTCAATACGGTCGGGTTCAAGATCGACTCGGTCATCGTCGAGCCCCGGCCTCGGGCGGCGGGCAGCCGGCCTGGGGACCCGAAGGAGATGGCTGGGCTGGGCGGCGGGGTGTGGGCGCGGCGGAGCGTGACCAGTTTCGCGGCTGGGCCGCTGGAGGCGACCGACTCGCCGTTCGATGTCGCGCTGAACACCGGGGCGACGGCTGACGGATTCCTCAGCATCCAGGGCAAAGACGGCAAACAACAGTGGACCCGCGACGGCCGGCTGACGCTCGACCCGACGGGCAAGCTGATCACGCAGACCAGCGGGCTGACGGTGCTGGATTCGACCGGCAAGCCGATCACGCTGGACCCGGCTGACGGGCCGGTCAGCATCGACCAGGCGGGGAACATCCGGCAGAGCGAGAACGAGATCGCGACGCTGGGGCTGGCGTCGTTTTCGCACCCGGAGCGGCTGGTGAAACTGGGGGCGTGCCAGTTCGCGGCGGCCAGCGACATGAAGCCGGAAGCGTTCCGCGGCCAGGTGGCGCAGGGCCACGTGGAGACGTCGGCGGCGGAGCCGACGTCGCTGCTGGCGCAGATGATCCTTGTGCAGCGTGCATACGAAGCGAACGCGAACATGATCCGCCTCCAGGACACGACGCTGGGCCGGGCGGTGAACGATGTCGGGAAGATATGAGAATGAAGGTGCATGAATCTTCGCTGTTTGTGGAGTGCGGTAGCGAAGCTACCGCTTTGGATTGCGCACCGTCGCGCCTGCGCTCCACAGCGGTAGCTGCGCTACCGCACTCCACAAAAGGACATTCGGCATTGCACTTGGTCAATTGACCCCTGACGGGTCTATAGGAGCTACCCATGGCTACTTCCGCACTGAACGCCGCGGCGACCGGATTGCGGGCTCTGTCTTCGCAGGTCGACGTGATCTCCAACAACCTGGCGAACGTGAACACCGTCGCGTTCCGCAAGAGCCGGATGAACTTCGAGGACCTGATGTACCAGGAACTGGCCCGGCCCGGCACCAAGAACGCCGACGACACGGTCAAGCCGTCGGGACTGTTCGTCGGCCTGGGCGTGCGGGTGGCCAACACGCAACTGATGTGCAACCAGGGCAGCCTGGACGCCAGCGACCGCGAGTTGGACGTGGCGATCGACGGCCCGGGGCTGTTCCAGGTGAAGATTCCGCCGACGATGGGCCGGGAACTGGCCTACACGCGGGCCGGCAATTTCCAGATCACCTCCACCGGCGAGTTGGTGATCGGCAACGCGGAAGGGTTCCGAATCGAGCCGCCGCTGACGCTGCCGACCGACGCGACGGCGATCGACATCGGCAGCGACGGCAAGATCTTCGCGACGGTGCCCAGCTCGGTCGATCCGGTCGAGGTAGGGCAACTCCAGTTGGCGCGGTTCATCAACTGCTCGGGGCTAAAGCCGATCGGGGCCAACCTCTACCTCGAAACCGACGCCTCCGGCACGCCGATCGTCGGCAACCCGACCCAGGATGGCTTCGGCCGGGTGATGCAGAAGTTCCTCGAATCGTCCAACGTCGATCCGGTGCGGGAGCTGGTGGACCTGATCAAGACGCAGCGTTCGTTCGAGCTGAACAGCCAGTCGATCCAGTCGGCGGACGAGATGATGCAGGTGATAGGCAACCTGAGGCGGTACTAGAAATGACGAATGACGAATTCCGAATGACGAGAGAATGCCAAATGACGAATGACGAGTCTTCGCTGTTTGTGGAGTGCGGTAGCGCAGCTACCGCTTTGGATTACGCACCGTCGCGCCTGCGATCCAAAGCGGTAGCTGCGCTACCGCACTCCACAAAAGGACATTCGGCGTTCTGGATACTCATGCTTATTCTCCTGCCCCTGATCGCCCCGGCTCACTCCGGGTTCGCGCAGGTCATCGTGCTCATGCCGGAGGCTACCGTGGATTCGGGGCAGATGACGCTGGGGCAGATCGCCCGGATCGTTTCGCCGGTCGAGGGGGAGGCCGAGCAGGCCGGCAAGGCGGTCGTCGGGCCAGCCCCGCTGCTCGGCAAGAGCGATACGCTCACGCTGGCGGCGCTGCGGGACAAGCTGGGGGAAATCGGCGTGAACCGGGCCGTCTGGACGCTCCAGGGGGCTGCGGCGTGCCGCATCACGCGGGTCGAGGGGGCGGCGAGACAAATCGAGCAGTTGCAGGAGCGGTCGGCTGCCATGCAGGCGGGGCTACAGGGGCCGGTGGTGTCCGTGCCGGAATCGGCGATACCCGACAGCCTGGCGGGGTGCATCCGCCGGCTGCTGGAAACCCAATACCAGACGGCCGGCGCGAAGCTGTCGATCCAGTTCGACCCGGCAGACCGGTCGCTGCTGGCGCTTCAGCGGCCGGGGTATCGGTTCGAGCTGGCGATCCGCCGGGCGACGGAGCATAGCGTCGAGGTGGCGGTGCAGGTGTACGCGGCGTCCGCTGATGACGCGATGGCGCCCTCGGACACGGGCAAGATGCCCGCGCCACTGACACAAGACACGGGCAAGATGCCCGTGCTACTTTCGCAATTGGTCAAGAGCACGCAAGTCCGGGTGAAGGCGGAACTGTCGGCGCCGGTCGTGGTCGCGGTCAAGAACGTCAATCGCGGGCAGGTGATCGCGGCCGACGACGTGCAGATCGCCAGCCGATCCGTCGGGCTGGCCAGCAGCGCGTGCCGCGACGCGGCGGCGGTGATCGGGCAACAGGCGCTGCGGGTCATCAAGCCGGAAGAGGTCGTGACGCCGGCGGACCTGGCGCCGCTGGCGCTGGTGCATCGCAACAAGCTGGTGACGGTGTGGAGCCGGCACGGCGGGATGCTGCTCAAGACGACGGCACGGGCGATGGCCGACGGGGTGTACGGGGAAAAAGTGCTGGTCCGCAACGAGGTGTCGCGCGAGGTTTATTACGGGCTGGTCAGCGGCCCGGACACGGTGGAACTGGACCCGACGCCGGTGCAGGAGACGAAGAGGCAGGGCGAGAAGGGCGTCGCGGGGAAGGAAGGCGTCGCGCCTCGGACCTCGTTTAGCCGCAGGACCGAAGGTCCGCGCGTAAGCGTCAAGCGCGGCGAGAGCGAGCCGAGCCCGGTGGTGGATTCGGGGGAAGCGATATCGGAGGCGGGGGGAAGCCGCTGAGACGCTGAGGACGCTGAGAAGAGAAAAGAAATGAGAAGTGACAAATGACAAATGACAAATGCAAAATGGAAATGAATAACACATCTTCGCTGTTTGTGGAGTGCGGTAGCGAAGCTACCGCTTTGGGTTGCCCGGAGTCGCGCGTGCGATCCAAAGCGGTAGCTGCGCTACCGCACTCCACAAAAAGAAATTCTTCGCGCGTTGCGGGCGTGACGCTCAACGCCACAACTGCCCGGCGCGATCTTCGATTCTCAGTTTCCACTCGTACCTCCAATCTGCGGAATCTGCGAAATCTGCGGATAGTCGTATTCGCTGCTCTCGCGACGCTGTTGGCATCGACATCCGCGTTCGCTCAGTCCAGCTCTCTGTTCCGAAGGGGGCAGGCGACGCGATATGTGCCTGTGATGCCGACAGCCGATGCGACGGGGGCGCCGAGTACTCAGCCGAGCAATGCTTACGGGCAGGTACTCGGCATGAACGGGGGGGCGGACCCGGCGGTGGCGGTGGGGGCGATCCCGACGCCGATGCCGGCGGGGGCCGGCAAGCCGCTGGGGCAGGCGGCGGCGGCTGCGGCGGCCCGCGACGCCACGATGACGCCGGCGGTGGTCGCGCTTCAGCGGTCCAGCTTCACGGCGATCGCGCCGCCGGAGCCGCGGACCTATGTCGTACACGACCTGGTGACCATCATCGTCCGCGAAGAGACCTCGTTCAGCACCGACGGCAAGACGGAACTGGACAAGAAGGCGGACCTCGACGCCAAGCTGGACTCCTGGATGAAGTTCCAGTGGAAGAACCCGCCGCTCAAGTCCATCGCCACCACCGGCAGCAACGGCGCCAGCGCCACGCCCGAACTGAAGACCGAGGCGGAACGCAAGTTCACCGGCGACGCCAAGGTGAACCGGAAAGACACGTTCATCGGCCGGCTGACCGCGGAGGTGCTCGATGTCAAGCCGAACGGGACGCTGGTGCTGGCGGCGAAGAAGTACATCCAGACCGACGAAGAGAAGCAGTATTTCGAGCTGAGCGGGACGTGCCGGCTGACGGACGTGGGGGCGGACAACACGGTGCTGTCGACGCAGTTGGCCGACCTGACGGTGACCAAGACGCACACGGGGGCGGCGCGGGACACGACGAAGCGCGGGATATTGCCTTGGCTGACGGACAAGATCGGGCCGTGGTAAGCGTGGGAACGATCCGCAGATGAGGAGAAGAAAAGTGTTATCCGCAGATTACGCAGATTACGCAGATTTGAAGAACGGAAGAGATTGCCCACGAAGAGCCGCCCTTCCACTTCGCGCAGGGCAGGCAAACGGCCACAAAGAAGGATTTATGCGTTATTCAAAGACAAGGACTTCTGTTTCGCTCTCTTCGTTCATTCCTTCTCTTTCCTCTAATCTGCGAAATCTGCGTAATCTGCGGATAGTCGTCTTCGCCGTGCTCGTCGCCGCGGTGCTGCTGATCGCCTCGTCCGCCAGCGCGGTGAAGATCGATGATATCTGCAAGATCAAGGGGCAGCGGGTCAATAAGCTCATGGGGATGGGGCTGGTGCTTGGGCTGCCGGGGACGGGGGATGGGGGGAAGTATCTGCCGGCGATCCGGCCTTTGGCGGCGACGCTGAGCAAGTTCGCCAACCCGGTCATTTCGCCGGAGGAACTGAAGAACGCCAATAACGTCGCGCTGGTGATGATCATCGCGACCGTGCCGGAAAACGGCGTCCGCGAGGGTGACGCCATCGACGTGCAGGTGTCCAGCATCGGGGCGGCCAAGAGCCTGGCGGGCGGGCGGCTGTTCATGACGCCGCTTCAGGGGCCCAACCAGGCGGACTCGACCATCTACGCCTGGGCGGAGGGGCCGCTGGTGGTGGAGGATGTCGCCAACCAGCGGGTGGCGGTGGTGCGGCAGGGGGCGGTGATGGAAGAGGAACTGTTCGCCCAGTTCGTGAAGGATTCGCAGATCACCCTGGTGCTCCAGGACGGGCAGGCGGGGTGGGCGATGGCGGCGGCGATCGCGACGATCATCAACGAGGCGGAGAGCCAGCCCGGGCGGCTGGCCCAGATCGCGGTCGCTTTCGACCCGAAGAACGTGATCGTGAAGCTGAGCCCGCAGGAACTGAAGAGCCCGGCGGGGTTCATCAGCCGGGTGCTGAACCTGGAAGTGGTGATGCCGCCGACCGAGGCGCGGGTGACGGTGAACGAGCGGACGGGGACGATCGTGATGACCGGGGATGTGGAGATCGGGCCGGTGGCGATCAGCCACAAGGGGCTGTCGATCACGACGCTCCAGCCGGCCCCGCCGCCGGGGACGGCGGTGACGCCGCAGCCGACGGAGCAGAACTTCGTGGCGCTGGATCCGGGGAAGGAAGGGTCGACGAAGCTGTCGGCGCTGCTGGAGGCGCTGAACCAGTTGAAGGTGTCGCCGGGGGACCGGATCGCGATCATCAAGATGATCCACCGGACGGGGAAACTGCACGCGGAACTGATTGTGGAATGAACGCGATAGACGGAAACATGACGGCTGGTTCGCCGCAGAACGCGCTACGCCAGCGCGTGAACGAGTTCGTGGGGCTGTTCTTCTACGGGACGCTGCTGAAGGGGATGCGCGACAAGCCGATGACGGATTCGAAAATGGGGCTCGGCGGGCGCGGGGAGCAGGCGTTCGGGGCGCAGCTCGATCAGGAGCTGGCGCAGCGGGCAGGCAGGGCGAGCAACAGCGGGCTGAACGAGGCGATCGTGCGGCAATTGAGCGGCAAACTTCGCGGGGGGGCGGCGGGGAAGGCGGGGCCGGCGATCGCGGCGAAGGCATGGAAGCGATACGACGCGGCGCAAGTGACGGCTAACAAACTGGATGTGACGCACTGACGTGCGGGAGCGACGATGCAACGGGTCGAACGCGAATGGGCGGAGTTGGAAGACAAGCTGATCCGGCTGGGGCAAGGCCACGCCCAGTTGGCGCAACTGGTGGACCAGCAGCGGCGAATGATCCGCAAGGCGGACCCGAAAGGGCTGGCGGAGGTCGGAATTCGGATGGATGCGCTGGTTCGCGAGCTGGCGGAGGTGGAAGCATCGCGGCGTGAGGTGTGTCGCGAGCTGGCGGGGCGGGTGAACGTGAAACAGCCGGAAAGCGGGCGAATCAAGCTGGAATCGCTCTGCGAGCGGGCGCCGGGGCGCTGGCCTTCGCGGCTTCGGCTGGCAGCGAGCCAATTGACGGCGCAGATGGACAAGGTGAGGCGCGCGGGGCGCGTAAACCTGGATGTCGCGAGGCAGCTTGGGGAGTTTTGCGGCGAACTGCTGGGGCAGATGTCGCGGCTTGGGCGGGATACGGGCTGCTATGACGCGCGTGGCCGCAAAGCGGTCGCACGCGAGGCGATCGCGCCGAGCTGCTTCTCGGCTGTGGCGTAACGAGGGCAAACGATGTCGCTGATCAACGGAAGCTTGCAGATCGGGCAGTCGGCTTTGCGGGCCAGCCAGGCGGCGCTGCAAATCGTCGGTAACAACGTCGCAAACGCTTCAAACGCGGACTACACGCGGCAAAGGGTCGTCGTCGAGCCGGCAACCGCGGGAAACGACGCCGGCTCCGGCGTAAAGCTTGCTGGCATCGAGAGACTGGCCAATGAAGCCGTAAACGCGCGCGTACGCACCGCAACGTCTGATAACGCGTCCGCAAACGCCCTGGCCGACGAATTGGCGCAGGTAGAGACGGTTCTGAACGCCCTGGGCGACGATAACATCTCCAACCGCTTCACAACGTTCTTCAACGCCTTCAATGCGCTCGCCAACGACCCGCAATCGTCCTCGCAGCGCAGCATGGTTCTCCAGGCCGGCACGTCGCTCGCCGCGGCGTTTGGCCAAGCCGACCAAGCCTTGCGAGGCCAGCGGGTCGATCTCGACAACCAGGTCCTCGCCTTGGTCGACGAATCCAATCGTCTGGTCAACCAGGTCGCAACCCTCAACAGCCAGATCACCGCCGCCGAAGCCGGCAGCGAAGCCGCCTCGGCTTCGACCCTCCGGGACCAGCGTGACTCCGCTTTGCGGCAACTCGCCGAGCTTCTCAACGTCCAGACCCACACCAGCGGCAACGGCGCCATCAACGTCTTCCTCGGCTCCACCCCGCTCGTGCTCGGCACCGAATCCTTCGCCCTCCGCGCCGACGACGACCCCGCCAGCCCCCGCGGCGGACTCACCCTCGCCTCCGACGCCACCGGCCAGCCGGTCTCCGTCACCGCCGGCCAGATCGGCGGTCTCCTCGCCGCACGCACCGGCACCCTCGACGTCGTCGCCGACCAGCTCGACGCCCTCGCCGGCGCTCTCATCGACCAGGTCAACCGGCTCCACGCCTAAGGCCAGGGCCTCACCCGGGCCACCTCCTTCACCGCCGCCAACACCGTCTCCAGCCCCGCAGCCGCCCTCAACGCCGCGGGCCTGGCCCTCACCCCGGTCAACGGCTCGTTCAACCTCAACGTCATCGACCCGCTCGGCAACACCACCGTCGTCCCCATCGCCGTCGACCTCGACGGCATCAGCGCCGACGACTCCCTGGCCACCCTCATGCCCAGGCTCAACGCCGCCGCCGGCGTCGCCGCCTCCTTTTCGCCCGACGGCCGGGCCACCGTCACCGCCGACTCCGGCTACACCATCAGCTTCTCCAACGACACCAGCGGCGTCCTGGCCGCCCTCGGCATCAACACGTTCTTCACCGGCCATCAGGCCTCCGACATCGCCGTCCGAACCGGCCTCACGCCCAACAACGTCGCCGCGGCGCTGAACAACGCGCCCGGCGACAACGGCAACGCCCTTCGCCTGGCGGCCCTGGCCAACCAGCCCGTCGCTTCTCTCGACGGCCTCACCCTGGCCGACCAGTTCAACCAGACCGTCACGGGCGTGGCCAGCCGGTCCGCCGACGCCAAATCCGCCCAGGAGTCCGCCGGCACCATGGTCGAGGCGTTGTCCGCCCAGCGCGATGCGATCAGCGGCGTCAGCCTGGACGAGGAGTCGATCAGCCTGATGGAATACCAGCGGGCGTTCCAGGGCGCCTCCCAGTACATCTCCCTGGTCAACCAGTTGCTGGGCGAACTGATGCAGATGATCTGAAAGGCCGACCATGACCATCTCCTCCATCTCCGGACGCACCAGCGACCTCATGCGGGCGCAGCACATGCTCGCCGCGCTCCAACGCAACACCGCCCAGTTGGACGCCGTGCAGCAGCAGATCAACACCGGCCGGAAGCTGTCAGCCGCCAGCGACGACCCCGTCGCCGCATCGCACATCCTCAACCTGTCCGACCTCCTGGGCCAGCTCTCGCAGCACGCCGACAACACCACCCAGGCCGGCAACCTGCTGTCGGCCGCCGACGCCGCCATGGGCGACGCCGTCGACCTGCTCCGCGAAGCCCACACCGTCGCCATGGACTCCGTCAACGCAACGTCCAGTGACGCGGACCGCCAGGCCGCCGTCCAGCAGTTGAACACCATGATCGACCAGCTCCAGAGGATCGCCAACCGCCAGTACCAGGGCCGCTACCTGTTTGACGGCCAGGCCGGCGGAGGCGACCCGTTCACCAGCGTCGACGGGCGCGTCGCCTACGCCGGCGGCCAGTCCGCCACCCGATTCGCCCTGGACAGCAACTGGACCCTGGAATCGGCCCTCGACGGCGTGACCGTGTTCGGCGGCGAATCGCAGTCGGCCGGGTCGATGGTCAGCCTCATGCCGCGGGCGAGCGCCGCCACCCCGCTGACCGGCCTGG
>JAQTVL010000140.1 GCA_028706835.1 Phycisphaerae bacterium
GGTCGTGGCCCTGGAACAGAACGGAGTTGACGCCGAGTCTAATCATGGAGTGCTCCCAGTAATTGCGAGGTTAACGCCAATCTGAACCCAGGGGCTGGGGGTCGGGGGTCGGGGGTCGGAACAGAATGCCTCTGTCGCTGATCCCCGACCCCCAGGCCCCGATCCCCGACCCCTATATCCTTTCCACTCGCGGGTCGCCGTGGATGGCGGGCAGCGGGTGCGGCCGGACCAGTTCGCCGCCGTTTTCGTACGACTCGATGACCGCGAAGATGTATTCCAGCGTCGCCAGGGCGTCCCGGCCTGAGGACCGCAGGTGCTCGCGGGGGACGCCGTTGGTGACATCTTCGAGGAACGCCTTGATGCGGAGCGGGAACGTCTCGCCGAAATCCTTGATGCCGGTGTCCATCACCTCGGGCGGCGGGTTCTCGCCCAGCCCGAACTTCTGCCCCGGCTTGGGCGACGGCCAGTAGGTCAGCTTCTCGATGCAGTTCTCGATGCAGAAGCAGCCCTTGCTGCCCGACACCTCGCAGCTCCACCACCCGCCCAGGCCCCACACCGCGTCGCCGCGCTGGCTGAGGAGGTAGCCGACGGTGTCGTTGGCGAAGCGGACGTGGACGCTGTTGACCGACAGGAGCAGGTCGCCCTTGCTCTTGCGGAAACCGGGCTTGGTGGAGAACGTCTGCACGTGGGTGATGTTGCCGCAGAAGTGCCGCATGACGCTGAACGGGTGCGTCAGGAAGGCCTTCATGTGGGCGTAGGGCTGGTTGAACCGCGGGGACTTGTTGAACCCGTAGGTCGCCTCGCCGCCGTTGAAGCCCACCTTGAACAGGCAGTAGACCAACTCGCCGATCTGGCCGTCGTCCATGTACTTCTTCGCCCGCTCCGCGGTCGGCGTGAAGTAGTGGTTCAGGTTGCAGCCGAGGTAAAGCTTCTTCTCGGCGGCGTAGCGGACCATCTCGCGAGCCTCGCCGATGTCGTTGGACAGCGGCTTCTCGCACAGCACGTGATGCCCCGCCTCCATCGCTTCCATCGCCGGCTCGAAGTGCCAACTGCCGTTCTCGTAGCCGCCGGTGGTCACGTCCACGAAGTCCATCTCCTCGTGGGCGAGCATCTCCTTGAGCGTGTAGTAGGCCTTCACGCCGTACTTGGCGGCGGCTGCGTCCGCCTTCTCCTTGACCACGTCGCAGACCGCGACCAGCTTGGCCAGATCGGTAAGCCCGGTGTAGGCCTTGGCGTGGGTATTGCCGATCCCGCTCATGCCGACGACGCCGACTCGAAGGGCCATGTGTCAACCTCTCCAAACGCGCTGTTCAGTTGGTTTCCAAATTACGCAAGTCACTAGACTAGACAGAATTTGCGGCAGATCAAGAGTCTTCTGTGGCGGGCGCCCGCCGGGGGAGGGCGGGAATCCGGCGTGGTTCAAAACGAAGTCGATTCGGGTAACAGTCACGCCTGTCTGCAACCGATGGCAAGACGCCCCTGTCGTGTACCCGAACATTTACTTGACATCTGGAAATCCTGTGGCATTAATTGGGCGGGAAGTCTCGGCCGGTGGGTCGGCGAAGGAAACTCGGCGAGGGAGACTGGTTGTGACAACTGCGGGACTGCGATCGGGCCGATCATCCGCCTGCAGCCTAGTCGGCCGAGGCTGCGGGCGGGAACGATGCTCAACGCGGTTCGATTGCAGCAAGAAAAGTGAGACCTTGAGACCTTGCTCGCAACTCTCGATCTGGCAGATAGTTAGCAAGGTTCCAACGAATCGCGATGAGACCTTGCCACCCTGAAACAATGAAACCCTGCAACCCTGCAACCTTGCTCGCAAGTCTCGATTCGGCCGATGGTTATCAAGGTTGCAGCGGAACCGCGATGCAACCTTGGTCAATTCTGCCGCAATTGTTCCACGTGGAACATTGCTCGCGGGGGACCCGAGCGGCGCTCACTTCGCTGGGCGAGCCAACCTCACCCGGGCGGTCACGCCGGTGGCCACGTCGCGAACGCGGAGCGTCACCGCGCCGACGAGCGACTTGGGGATTTCGACCGTCGCGCTGCATCGGCCCCGGGCCGCCAGGAAACTCGCGCCCGATTCGAGCGACAGCCGGCCCTTGGCATCCAGAAGTTCCGCCCGGAAGGCGTGCTCGCCCATCGGACCCGACGCGCTCAGTTGGGCGTCGAACCGGACCTGTCCGCCGTCGCGACGGGCGGTCAGTTTCATCGACTTCACCCGGTAGGGCAGGACCACGTACAGCCGGGGCCAGCCGAGCCGCAATGTGTCCTTGATGCCCTTGCCGCCCTTGCCCAGGTACGCGCCGGTGGTCGCCTCGTAGACGTAGCCGCTCTTGCCGAGGTCGAGCACCGCCGCGACGCCGGCTGATTCGCCGCGGGCCTGCTCCGTGGCGCCCAGCGTGCCCTGGCGGACGGCCAGGTCGCCGACGACCGCGACGAGGGTCGCCTTCCCGTGGCGATACACCGCCCGGTGCCAGCCGACGATCGGCTGGCCGTCGCGGCCGGCGATGCTCACGCGAGGCTTCACGCGGGCGGCCTTCATGAACATCTCGGCCAATCGCCGCCACTCCCCGCCGCCGCCGGCCAATCGGCTGGCGGCGTAGTTCAGGGGCATCACATTGAGCAGGATCGCCAACCCCTTGCCGATGCGATTGACGAACATGGCGCCGGTGCCGGTCGTCTCGGTGGCGGCCATGCAGAAGGCGCCTTCCCGCGGGCCCAGCAGGTCCTCGACTCCATCGCCGCGCGGCCGGGCCTGCCCGCCTGGCAGGTCCTTGCCGTCGAGGCCCTTGGTGACAAACAGCATCTGCTCGGCCCAGCACATCTCCCCCGGCTCGCCGCGGACCACGCCGAACAGGCTGTCGGCTGGGCACTCCCCGGCGTAGGCCTTGCCGTGGCCGTCGAATCGGCCCGGCATCGAGTCCGCGACCACCACGCCGCCGGCCTCGACGAACCGGCGGAGCGAGTCCACTTCCTTCTCCGACAGCGCCAGCGCCCACGGCAGGACGAGCAGTTTGACGCCCTTTTCGAGCAGTGCCCCCGCCTCGACCTGGGCCGAGGAGACCATCGACGGCCGAAGCCCCAGGTCGTAGAGGAGGTCCAGCCAGGCCAGCCGGGACTTGCAGTCCAGCGACGTGTCCTCCTGGCGGAACATTCCCCACGACCGCCGGCGGTCGGGCAACTGGAGCGGCACGGCTGACTGGATCGACCGCTGCGAGTAGAGCAGGGCGACGCCGTCGGATTGTTCCTCGGCCCGCGTGAGCAGCGACGAGAACCCGGACCGCATGAACGTCGCCGCCTCGGCGAACTGCTCGGCCTTGGGGGTCAGTTTCGGCGTCGCCCCGGCCAGGTCGACGCAGTACTCGCTCTGCCAGATGATGCTGCCGGCGTGGCCGCCGCCATCGAGCACGCCGTTGAACAGCGCCGTCCGCAGGTGAGCGGAATCGCCGCCCAATCCGCTGGTATGGAAGATCGTGATCGGCCCGGTCTTGAACGACCGGATCGCCTCCATGGACCCGCCGAAGGCGTAGGGCTCCAGCCACTGCATGGCGGGCACCCAGCGCGAGAAGTCGTAGCCGCCGAAGGCGCACGGGGCCTGCGTGCCCTCCAGGCCGACCAGCGCCTCCGGGACGATCTCGTGGACGACCTGCGCCATCTGCTCGTAGAAGTCGACGAACGTCTTGTCCATGAACGAGCGGTGCTCGCACCACGGGGCGAAGTTGTAGTCTTTGGCGCGGCGGCGTTCGATAATCTCCTCGGTGGTCAGTGGCGACACGTCATCCCAACTCGCGAACGTCGTGCCCCAGGCTGCGTTCAATGCGTCCAGCGACGGATAGACTTCCGCCCGCAGCCAGTTGCGCATCCGGCCCATGCAGTGGTCGCAGAAGCAGGTGTCGTTGGCCAGGATGAACGCGCCCACCGACGGCTCGTCGCGGATGTCCCAGTAGCGGGCCAGGCGCCGGCCCCGCGCCACGTCCGTCACGCTCGACCGCACCAGCGCTCGCTGTTCTTCGAGCACCTTCGGGTCGTTCAGGCAGGGGACCTTCGTGAAGACCTTGCGGTCGCGCGTCCGGCCGAACTCCTCGTACTGGCGGAGGAACTCCTTCTTGCCCGCGCCCCAATGGGTGAGGAACGCCGGCGACAGGTTCTCCACGTAGAACGGCCAGTTGTCGGCCAGATGATGGTCGAGCGACCGCTCTTCCCTATAGTTCTGCTTGGCGCCGGTGTAGACCATGCCGCCGGTGCAGCCCATGTCGCGGAACCGCTGATAGGCCTGCCGGACCTTTTCGTCCGGGTGCTTGTAGAGGGAGTTGTAGATCCACATGAAGATCTCGAACTCGGGAAGTCGTACGCTTTCCTTGGCCACGGGTCGGCCTCCATTTTCGGCGGGCGTCCGCCGTTGGATGAGAATCGTCAAGAACCGGTTTCACGACTGCGTCAGCGTATCGAACGAACAGGTCGTCAGTCCTCCAGGTATGGATTTGCGGCATGGTTCAAATCAGGGTAACAGCGGGACGCGCCCTGTTTGTAGTGACGCCGTAAGGCGTTTCCTGAAATGCCCTTACGGGCACACTACGAACAAGACCGCCGCTTCCGAAGTCCTGACTTGAACCATGCCGTATTCTCCCTGTGGGCGGCAGGCGACACCGCGAGCGATCTGTCAATTAAACACGCCGGGCAGAAAATAGCTACGGCGGTTCTTTGCGAACAGTCGGGGCTGCAACTTCCGGCCCGCAGAGGGCTTGCGGTATTCCCGACCGAAGCGAGAATGTGGGAACTCAACATCAGGAGAACGCATGGCAACCAGGAACCTGACTGTCAATCGCGTGAATCAGTGGGGCCTGACCTCCCGCAGGCGGCGGGCCAATCCGTTCGCCGAGGTCGAAGTGGATGCTGTTATCACCGGGCCGGGGCGGAAGGCCTGGCGTGTGCCGGCGTTCTGGGGCGGCGGGGCGAAGTGGTTGTTCCGGTTCGCCGCGCCCAGGCCCGGGGCCTATGCGTTTCGCACCGAATGCTCCGACCCAGCCGACACCGGACTGCACGGCCGCGAGGGGCGTTTCACAGTCGTCGGCTACAAGGGCGCCAACCCGCTCTATCGTCACGGCCGGCTCCGCGTCGCCGCGGATCGCCGGCACTTCGAGCACGCCGACGGCAGGCCGTTCTTCTGGCTGGGCGACACGTGGTGGATGGGATTCACCAGCCGGCTTCGTTGGCCGGATGAGACCGCCGCCTTGGCTGCCGATCGCGCAGCCAAGGGGTTCACGGTCGTCCAGATCGTCGCGGGGATGCAGCCGGACATGGACTGGATGGACCGGCGCGGCGCGAACGAGGCGGGGCTGCCGTATGACAAGGGTTTGGACAAGGTCAACCCGCGGTGGTACGACTCCGCGGACCGCAAGATCGACACGATCGTCGACGCTGGCCTGGCCCCGTGCATCGTCGGGTGCTGGGGCTACTACCTCATGCGGCTGGGCGTCGAGAAGGCCAAACGGCACTGGCGATACCTGATCGCCCGGTACGGCGCCTACCCGGTGCTGTGGTGTCTGGCCGGTGAGGCGACCATGCCATACTACGGCCTGACCTTGGGCGCCAAGGCCGACAAGGAAGAGGCGGACCGGCATCGGGCGGAACAGAAGGCCGGCTGGACCGAGGTCGCCCGATACGTTCGCGGCATCGATCCGTTTGCCAACCCGATCACCGTCCATCCCAGCCAGTCCGGGCGGGACTGCGTCGCCGACGACAGCGTGCTGGACTTCAACATGCTCCAGACGGGGCATGGCGGCTACGGGAGCATCGCCGGCACGCGCGACGTTGTCCGGCGGGAATACGCCCACCAGCCGGCCATGCCGGTGGTCCAGGGCGAGGTGAATTACGAGGGCATCTTGTCGGGCAGCCGGGACGACGTGCAGCGGGCGACGTTCTGGGTGTGCATGCTCAACGGCGCCGCCGGGTTTACCTATGGGGCCAACGGGATATGGCAGTTCAACCGCCCCGAGAAGCCTTATGGCCCGTCGCCGCACGGCGCCGCCTGGGGCGACCGGTCGTGGCAGGAGGCGTGCAAGCTGCCCGGCTCGTCGGTGGTTGCGCTGGGCAAGCGGCTGCTCCAGAAGTACCCTTGGTGGAAGCTCCAGCCGATGGGCGAATCGTCGGCGAAGCCGGAGGCCGCTGAGCGGTGGGATCGCGGCCCGCAAATAGCCGGCATCCCGGGCGAACTGATCGTCGCCTACTACCAGCAGGCCAGGGCCCCGTGGAACTCGGCGGACTTCGGCCGGGTGACCGGGCTGAAACCCGGCGGCTCCTACCGGGCCAGATGGATCGATCCGGAGTCCGGGCGGGAATACCCGCTCGGCAAACTCGTCGCCGATTCGCAGGGCCGCTGGGAAACCCCCGTCGCGCCGATCATCGGCAGCATGTTGCTGGTGGTGGAGCGGGTGAAGAGGTCGCACAAATGAACAAGGCCCAGATCATCGAGGAACTCACCCGCCACGGCACCCGAGCCAATGTCGCGGGCATGGCCCGCTTCGGCATCCGCGCGAAGAAGGTGCTGGGCGTCTCGGCGCCGGTGATGCGGGGGCTGGCCCGGCGGATCGGCAAGGACCACAAGCTGGCTGGGCAACTTTGGCGGACGGGCATCCACGAGGCCCGCTTCGTCGCGTCGCTAGTCGACGTGCCGGCCGACGTGACCGAGCGGCAGATGGAATCGTGGGCGGCGGACTTCGACAACTGGGCCGTGTGCGACAGCGTGTGCGGCAACCTGTTCGACAAGATGCCGTGGGCGTATGCCAAGGCGCTCGCCTGGAGCCGCCGCCCGGAGGAGTTCGTCAAGCGGGCCGGGTTCTCATTGATGGCCTGGCTGACGGTGCACGACAAGAAGGCGCCCGACGCGAAGTTCGTGCCGTTCTTCCGGGCGATCAAGCGGGAATCGACCGACGAGCGGAACTTTGTCCGCAAGGCCGTCAACTGGGCCTTGCGCCAGATCGGCAAGAGCCGGCCCGGCCTGCGGATGCGGGCCATCGCGGTGGCCCGCGAGGTTCGCCGGATCGACTCGAAGTCCGCCCGCTGGATCGCCGCGGACGCCCTGCGGGAACTGACGGCTGTCGGAAGGGGATGATCCGGAGGCCAGCCGATCCGCCTGTCGGAACGGCGGAGAACGGAGACCGCGACAACGTCCATTGGCTGATTCGGGGTGCGAGGGACGGTGCAATCACGGAGCGTAAAATCAGGCCGACAGGATCCGAGAGGACCGATATGGACGAAGCGAGGACGGCATGAAGAGCAGGTCACAGGCCAGGGCTCTGGTTCAGCAATACCTGAATCGGCACGATCCAGCAGGGTGGTTTGAACAACTGTATTCCGAGGCTGAGGGCAAGCCCGACACCATACCGTGGGCCGATATGGCCCCCAACCCGAATGTGACGGTTTGGTTGGACCGGCGCCTCGCCGGGGGCAACGAATGCGCAGCCGCGGTCGTGGGGTGTGGCCTGGGCGATGACGCGGAGGAGTTGTCGCGCAGAGGTCTCCGGGTCACGGCCTTCGACATTTCCCAGACGGCAATTGACTGGTGCCGCAGACGATTCCCGAACTCCGGTGTGAAGTACGTCGTTGCGGATCTTCTCCGGACGCCCGCCACTTGGCGCAGGACGTTCGACTTCGTTGTGGAGAGCTACACACTCCAGGTGCTGCCGCCAGACGTGCGACCGGCGGCCATTCGACAACTGGCGGACCTGGTCGGGGGCCGGGGAACGCTCCTGGTCGTGGCGAGAGGCAGAGAGCCCACCGACCCCGAAGGTGATATGCCCTGGCCGCTGACACGACGCGAGTTAGATGGGTTGCTGGAATCCGGGCTGAGACTGGAGGAGTTCGAGGACTACGTTGACGCTGAGGACCCGCCCGTCAGGCGGTTCCGCGCCGTCTATCGCCGGCCGTAAACAGGGCCCCTTCGTTCGCCTGGCAATCGCATTTTCACGACGCAGGAGATCCTTCGGCTCGGGTTCTCATGAGTCATGGTCTATTGACGCGACGCATCGGCGGATGCCTATAATGCTGGCGAGTGTAAGGCAACCGACGTTCGGCCGGTCCGCCGGACTGACGCCTGAGATCAAAACCTGATGTCCATGTTCACCAGGAAATTTGACCGCAAGGTACACGTCGCCTTCGGCGTCTTCCTCTTCTCGCTCCTCTTCGGCGTCGGGTTCGGATACTACGTGCTCTGGCCGAGCGACCTAGAGGCCGGCTACGAGCCCGCCCAGCCGATCCTCTACAGCCACAAGCTCCACGCCGGCGACATGAAGATGCAGTGCCTGTACTGCCATTCGCAGGCCGACAAGACCGCCCAGGCGACCACGCCGCCGGTATCGACCTGCATGAACTGCCACTCGCAGGTGCAGAGCAAAGGCCCCGACGGCCAGGTGCTGCCCGCGACGCAATTCGTGCTGGACCACTGGAAGAGCAGGGAGCCGATCCGCTGGAACAAGGTGTCGGACCTGGCTGACTTCGTCTACTTCGACCACAGCCGGCACGTGAACTCCGGCCTGACCTGCCAGGAGTGCCACGGCCCGATCGAAACGATGGACCGCGTGCGGCGGCAGTATGGCCTGAAGATGAGCTGGTGCCTGGCCTGCCATCGCCAGGCCCCGCCGGCGGGTTCGCGAGCGGAAAGACTGGGCTGGGACCAGCGGGCGCCGATCAACTGCTCGACGTGCCACAGGTGAGTGTGCGAGCAATGAATGCGAGCGGAATCCGTCTGTTTGTGGAGTGCGGTAGCGAAGCTACCGCTTTGACGAGCAGCCACGCTTTGGCGTTCGCCCAAAGCGGGAGCTGCGCTCCCGCACTCCACAAAAGGACATTCGGCATTGCGACTTGAGCGGAAGACGGCAGCATGACCTCACACCATGAACATCACCGCGGCAACGCCCAACGCGAGACAGACCTCTCCCGCCGCGACGCCCTCAAACTGCTCGGGGCGTCCGCCGCCGGCCTGGCCTTCGGCCTGCCCGGCTGCAACCGCAAGCCGCGGCGCGAAATCGTCAGCCGGGCCGAGATTCGCGAATACCTCAAGCCCGGCACGACCCACTACTACTCGTCCACCTGGACCGAAGGCCCGTATCCCTACGGCATCGTCGTCAAGACGGTCGACGGCCGACCGATCAAGATCGACGGCAACCCCGACCACCCGATCAACCAGGGCGGCAGCACCGCCGCGATGCAAGCCAGCATCCTGTCCCTCTACGACCCGGACCGGTTGCGCAG
>JAQTVL010000141.1 GCA_028706835.1 Phycisphaerae bacterium
GATCTCGAACGCGACAAGAAACCCGGCAAGGAGCAGAAGCTGGCCGAGGCGAAGGTCAAGCTGGCTGAGGCGGTCAAGCTGGACCCGAAGTCCTGGCCGGCGGCGATGGCGCTGACGCAACTGCACCTCCAGTCCAAGGAGAAGGACAAGGTTGCGGCGTTGAAGATCGTCAACGACTTCATCGCAGCCAACCCGGGCAAGCCCTCGCTTTACGCCCAGGTCGTCAAGAAGGCGCTGGAGACCGACGACCAGAAGAAGACCGAGGAATTCCAGAAGGAACTGATGGAGGGAAACGAGTCGCCGTTCCAACGCGAGATCCGGCTGGCGCAGGAAGCCGCCCGGGCCAACAACGCCGAGGCGATGGTGCAACATCTGGGACAGGCCGAGAAGCTGACGACGCCGCAGGAAAGGAACCTGTTCCTGATCAGCGCCTTTGAGTTCATGATCCGTGCGAACAGGCTCGACCAGGCGGAGAAATATTGCGAGGCCATGAAGGACCGCAACGTCGACGGGCTCCAAGGGCTGAGCTTCGAGGCTCAGCTCGCCCTGGCCCAGGGCAAGTACGCCGACGCCGTCACCAAATTCCAGGACGTCCTCAAGCAGCGCCGGGCGGACTCGCAGAGCCGCCGCCTGCTGGCCAGGGCAATGCTGGCGGGGCGGCTGGGCTCGGTTGACGCCGCCATCAAGGCCATGGAGCAGTCCATCGAGGACAACCCGCTGGACCGCGAGAGCTGGTACGAGTTGATCCGGATGCACTACCAGACCGGGCAGCGGTCCAAGGCGTGGTCCGAGGCTGACCGCGGACTGCGATACCTCGGAAGCGACACGTACCTCGAGCAGGTCCGTCTCGAGCGGCTTACCGCCGAAAAGCCCGCCGAGGCCATCCGCCAGCGGGAGGACCAGGCCAAGGCCCATCCCGAAGACACCCGGAATCTGCTCGCCATGGCGACGCTGTACTACCAGGCGAAACGATCCCCCGATGCCGATCGGACCATGCAGCAGGCCCTGGCCCTGCTCGACAAATTGAGCGCCGACGAGCGTGTGAAACTGGCGGCTGCGGCGTCGGGGGTCTACCTCGAGAACCGCGAACAGAAGAAGGGCGAGGATGTCCTGAACAACTACGTCAAGAGCTTCCCGGACGATCCGCTCGGATACACCGCCCTGGGCAGTTATCTGAGGCGAATCGACAAGATGCCGGACGCCGAAAAGTCCTATGACCTGGCGGTCGAGAAGAAGAAAGACCCCGGAATCTACCTCGTGCAGGCGGATTTCTACCATGCCTGGGACAAGCCGTCCAAGGCCCTGGAGGCGCTCGACAAGGCGCTGGCCTCGCCGGGAGCCGCCGCGCAGCCGATCCTGTTGCGGAAAGTCACGTACCAGGTCGATTTCGGCTGGCTGGACGACGCGGGGAAGACGCTGGAAGAGGTGAAGAAGCAATGGCCGGACAGCCTTGATGTGCTGATGCTCGAAGGCTATCTGAACATGCGAAAGGGCAAGTGGGAGGAATCGCTCAAGTCGTTCGACCAGGTCATCCAGAAACGTCCCGAGACCGCCAACGCATACTACCACAAGGCCAAGGTGCTCTACCGGATGAACCCGGGCGCCAACCTGGACACCGCGATCACGACGATGGAGCAGGCGCTGACGCACGACCCGGACCTGCTGGACGGGGCGCCCTATCGCGAGCTTGCGGAATGGTACATGCAGAAGCGCAACCCCGAGCAAGCCCAGCTTACTCTGAAGAAGCAGATCGAGCGCAGGCCCGCCGACGCCGCCGCCCGCCTGCAACTGATCCGCGTTCTGGATTTCGGTGGCACGCGAGAGAACGACCTCGACAAGGAAATCAGCACCGCGTTGCAGATGTTCCCCGACCAGCCGGCGTTCCGGTTCGAAGCCGGCCGAGTCGCCCTGCGGCGCAAGCGGCCCGGCGATGCCGAGGCCAGCTTCCGCGAGGCGTACAATCGTTCGCCCAAGGAAGAGACGTTCGCGATCCGGCTGTCGGAATCTCTGGCGGCCCAGGGGAAGTGGGACGCGATCCTGAAGGAATCCGACGGGTGGCTCGACCCGAAGAACGTCGGCCCGACAACCCGCATCTACCTCGAGCGAGCCCGGGCCTACGAGAAGCTCAAACTCCGGGCGGAGGAACTCGACGCGCTGAACAAGGCGGTGGATGCGTCGAACGGCCTGCCGCCGCTGCTGCTCCAGTTGGCCATCACGTTGAAGAACTCGCTGGATTTCAAGACGGCGGAGAAGTGGCTGGACGACTATATCGCCGCCCCCGCCCACGCCGACAAGTACGTCTTCCGCCTGATGAAGGCCCACTTCCTCTCACTGTGCGACAAGGCCGACGAGGCCCTGTCGGAGTGTGAAAAGCTGGCGACGCAGTACAAGACCGGGACCGCCGCCGTCGACATCCGGTACAACATGGCGATTATCTATCAACAACACGACAAGTACATCGACGCCGCCAAGCGATTCGAAGAGGTGCTCCAGATGGCGGAGGCCAAGGGCGCCAACTTCATCGTGCTCAACAACTACGCCTACCTGCTGGCTGACAACCTGAACAACCCGGCCAAGGCGATCCCCCTGGCCCAGGAGGCCGCCTACAAGACCAACCGCAACGACCCGAACATCCTCGACACGCTGGGGTGGTGCTATGTCCAGGACGGCGGGGCGAACCCGACGGACAAGACGCAGCGAGACCAGGTGCAGCGCGGCATCGACATTCTGGAAGAGTCGCGCCAGGTTCTGGCTAAGAATCAACGGGATGAAATGCCGATTATCTATTATCATCTGGCGGTGGGCTACCAGCGGATGAAGAAACCGGATATCGCCAAGCAGATGGTGGACCGGGCGGTGCAGTTGCTCCCGAAGGACGGCAAGGATTCCCGGGAGAAGACGTTAGCCAGGCTGATAACCGACCTGGCCGCCACATTGAACGGCAACCCGTAGCCGCTGGGCTGGGTGGATGGATATGACGTTCCGCGCCGTCCCGGGCAGCGGGCCCCTTGGCCGCCTGTGCGGGAACCGACCCGTGCGGGCTGTCCGGCCGCCGTGCGCCCCGCAGATGTGCGTGCGTGCTTTCGCCGACCCGAGCTCGGCGACCGCGATGAACCCATCGCGGTCGCTGGGCTGAAGGAGCACTTGCTATGACGTCATTGCCGACGACGACCACCACCCACGTGCCGACCGTCCCTCGCCCCGACGGGCTTCCCATGCGCCCGGGAGCGGCGGCCCCCGCGCCCGGCATCAACTTCCGCCAGATCATCTCGATGCTGTTGCGGCACCTGTGGCTGGCCTTGACCGTGTTCTTCGTGATCCAGATCGTGACGTGGGGCGTGTTTGCCGCCTGCTACAAGTGGAAGAAGACCTACGCGGCCGTCGGCTCGATGACCCTGTCCGAGAAGAGCGACCTCTACACGTCCTGGAAGACCCAGATGCCGGACCAGGCCACCATCGACAACATGATGGCGCTGCAATCCTCACGGATCACGGCGGAGCAGATCCTCGACCTGGTCCTCAAGCAGACCGACGCCAAGTCCTGGATGTGGATGGAGTTGCACAAGGATGACAAGAACGGCCCACTTCAAACTTTGACCGAGAACATTTCGGCCGGCCAGCTCAAGAAGACGCCCGCCATGACGGTTCGGGTAACCGACCGGAACCCGAAGGCCGCCGCCGAGATGTGCAATGAGATCATGAAGTTCTATTCGCAGTGGACGAAGGATGCATCGACGCTGAAGGTGACAGGCACCCGAAAGTTGATGGAGGCGCAGCGCGACAGCAAGAAGAGCGACTTGAACAACTCGCAGCGCCGCCTCGCCGACATGCGCAACAGCGAGGATTTCGAGGCGCTCGAACGGAACCGGGGCGAGGCCATCCAGCGAGCCGACTACTACTCGAACCTGTCCATGAACAAGGGGATCGAGGTCGAAGCCGCCAAGCGAAACCTCGACTTGGTACAGGATGCGCATGGCGACCCATCCAAACCCCCGTCCGCCGAACTGCTCAGTTCGCTGGACAATTCCACGGTGCTGGCCGACCTTATCAGACAGCGGCAGTCGCTGATCCAGCGGCAGGGGCAGTTGGAAGAAATCTGCGGGCCCAACCACCCGGACCTCAAGGCGATCAACGTCGCAATCGACGAAATGGACCAGAACATCCGGGCCAGGCGGCTGGAACTGGCCCAGACGGTTCGGGCCGGCTGGGTCACGGATGCACAGGCCAAGTACCGCGAGGCCAAGGCCCAACTCGAATCCGCCGACGCAAGCCTTCGCCAGGCTCGCGAGGACAAACGCAAGCTGGAATTGAAGTGGGCGGACTTCACGGCCGAGACCAAGAAGAGGGATTCGCTCGAGACGGAGATTCAGCAGCTCCAGACCGCGATCCAGGCGGCAGACACCCAGATCAGCCGGGGGCTCACCGAGGTCGAGGTGCTGTTCAATGCCGCGCCCCCTCGCCCGGAGGATATCGCCTTCCCGCGGTGGGAGATATTCCTGGCCGGCGGGCTGGTCCTCGGCCTGGCGCTGTCGATCGGGCTGGTGCTGCTGATCGAATTGGCCAACAGCTCGATCCGCACGCCGCGGGATATCAGCGACCAGGTCCGCATGCCGCTGCTGGGGTTCGTCCCGATCGTCAACTCCGGCAACACCTCCCACAGCGAGATCGCGCGACTGGTCATGCGCGAGCCGATGTCGATGCTGGCGGAGTCCTTCCGCCAGATCCGAACCAACCTGCTGTTCTCGGCCCCAGCCGACCAACTGCACAGCATCGCCGTCACCAGCGCTGCCAGCGATGAAGGCAAGACCACTGTCGCGACGAACCTGGCGATCACAATCGCGTTGTCCGGCCGACGGGTCCTGCTCGTCGACGCCAACTTCCGCAGGCCGGCACTGAGCGAGGTCTTCGCGCTGACCGGGGCGGCCGGATTGAGCAACGTGCTGACGACGCAGGCGACGCTGGCGGAAGCCGCCCAGCCGACGGACGTGCCGAACCTGGCTGTCCTGACCACCGGGCCGACGCCGCCGAACCCGGCGGAACTGCTTGGCAGTGCGACGATGCGACAACTCCTCGACGCCGCCGACGCGGAGTACGATGTGGTCCTCTTCGACGCCCCGCCGGCGCTGCTCGTCAGCGACGCCCTTGCCCTGGCCACCATGGTCGACGGCGTGATCACCATCGCCCGGGCGTCCCAGACCAGCCGGGGTATGCTCGCACGGTTGCGCGACCAGTTGGCCCGCGTCAACGCCCACGTGATCGGGGCGGTACTGAACGCGACTCGCGCGACCCGCGGCGGGTACTTCCGCGAGGCCCAGCAGCAGTACGAGGACTACAACCGCCTGCCCGCGTAACCGCTGTAGGTCAACCTCCGACGGAACGTGGCGTCGGCTCACGCGGTCAGATCGGACGGGCGGATGGCCGCTTGTGCGATTGTGCGTTTTCTGTGATTCGCCAACTTGCGAGGTCGGGAGTTCGTGCTATACTTGGAGTTAGTAGTAAGACAGTAGCCGGCCCGCGTTGGCCGGTTTCTTAAATGGACAGGAAGCCTTCCTGTCGGGCCCCGGGGACGAAAGTCCTCGGGGCTTTTTCTATGGGAACAGGATGAGGTCCTTCAACTTGGTCGCGACAACCCTGTATGCTGGGTGATCCCACTGGCGAGTCATGGCTGCTCGCCCGACAGGGTAGGCAACCAGATCAACCAACTCCAATCCGGCTACAACTCGGCTCTTGCGAGCGAAATCGACGCGTTCAGGGAAGACGCGAAGCACGGTGGCTGGACGACGAACCTGCACCATTGGAGAACCATAACTTGCCAACCCACGGACTCTGAACCGTTGATACTCGGCCTGGAGATCCTTGTCCTCAACTTTGCCGCGGCTCTCTGCGATGATTCGCGACACGAACGGGCGATTCGGCGATGGTGTTCCCGGTGGGCCGCACACAACGCTTAACAGTTGACTGAGAGACACGTTGTAGGGATTGACCCGGTAGACGAAGTGATGCTGAAGTTGTTGCTTATCAATGACAACCGCATAGAGGCGAACGCGAAGACCGCAGATGAGGCTGTTGATATCCGCGTAGAAGGCCTGACGGTCTTGTTCGTTAGACAGGAACCCAAAGACGCCTTCTTGACGTCGAATCGATCGAGAGTGAAGAACCGCATCACCGGGAAGCCCATATCGGGCCTTGATATCCTTCACTCGCGGCACGAGCGTCTTGGCGTAGTACGTTTCGCCAACGAGGAGACCCGCCAACACGAACACCGGCCAGTTGGGGTCGATGTTCACCATGTCGTGACCGCCGGATTCGTCGACGAAGAGAAGGTATGACCGCGCCATTGCACCCATGTACCGCGTCAGGCAGTTTGTGTCAACCGTGCCAGCCAGAAACAGTCAACGAGATATCTTCATCTCGCCTTGAAAATACGATTCAGCCCCGATACCCTGTTCCGGGTCTTCTTGCCAAAGGAGTTGCCATGAAGATTGCCTCGCGACTGGCCAACGTCTCGGAATCAGCCACCTTGGCCATCGCCGCAAAGGCCAAGGCCATGAAGGCCCAGGGCATCGACGTCATCAACTTCGGCGTCGGCGAGCCGGACTTCGACACGCCGCCGGCCATCAAGGCCGCCTGCAAGGCCGCCCTCGACGCCGGCAAGACCAAATACACGCCCGCCAGCGGGATCCCGGAGCTCAAAGCCGCCGTCTGCGCCTGGACCAAGCGGCTGCACAACGTCGACTATTCCGCCAAGCAGTGCATCATCACCTGCGGCGGCAAGCACGCATTGGCCAACGCCTTCCTCGCCCTGGTTGACCCCGGCGACAAGGTGCTCATCCCGGCCCCCTACTGGGTCAGCTACCCGGAACAGGTCAAGCTGGCCGGCGGCGTGCCGGTGATCGTGACGGCCACGCTGGCTGACGGCTTCCGCCTGAACCCAGCCGCCCTGCGGGCGGCACTGAAGGGCGTGAAGATCTTCGTGCTCAACACCCCGAACAACCCCGGCGGGTTCGCCTACACCACAGCCGAGACGCGGGCCATCGCCGACGTGCTTCGCGAGTTCCCCGACGTGATCGTCTTCGCCGACGAGATCTATGAACTGCTGGTCTACGGTGGCCGGAAGTTCGTCTCCCTGCCCGCCATCGCCCCGGAGCTCAAAGACCGGACGATCCTGTTCAACGGCGCCGCCAAGACGTTCAGCATGACCGGCTGGCGGATCGGCTGGGCGCTCGGCCCGGTGCCGGTCATCGAGGCCATGGGCGCGGTGCAGAGCCAGATGACCAGCAACCCGACGACGATGGCCCAATGGGCCACCGTCGAGGGGCTGAACAATCCGCCGCCGGAAGTCGAGCAGATGCGGGCGGAGTTCGAGATCCGCGGCAAGTTGATGGCCGACGGGCTGAACGCGATTCCGGGCGTGAAGTGTCTGTCAGCCGAAGGCGCGTTCTATTGCTTCCCGGACCTGTCGGCCCACTTCGGCCGGACGATCGATGGCCAGAAGATCACCGGCTCGGTGTCGCTGGCGGAGGCGCTGCTGGAGAAGGCCCACGTGGCCGTCGTCCCCGGCGAGCCGTTCGGCGCCGACGCCCACGTCAGGCTGAGCTTCGCCTGCTCCCGCCAGCAAATCCAGGCCGGCGTGGAGCGGATCGCCATGCTCTTGAAATAAAAACTTCCCAGCACGGGAATATTTCGGCACGTTCCAGCAACAACATAGTAGGTAGTATCGTGATAGTTGTCACCGGGCGGGGTTACTCTGCGCCAAGGTTACAGGCGGGGCGGCCCACACATCAAAGGAGAGGCTCTCATGAAGCGACTGGCGATCTGTCTGATGGCGATTGTGCTCGCGGGAATGTGGGTCATGGCCCCGGCGGCCGTCCTGGCTGACGATGTCGTCGTCAAAACCATCGACCCGGAGAAGCCCAGGACGCCCGATCAGCCGAAAACCCCCGCCGTCACGCCGCCGGCGGCCAACGCCGACTCGCCCGTCAAGTTCGACAGCGGCGACCGCGGCGGCGACCGCATGTTCCGCGGGCTGAACCTCACCGCTGAGCAGGTCAAGCAGATCCAGCCGCTGGTCGAGCCGTTTGCCGCGGAGATGAAAACCAGCAATGAGGCCGCGCAGAAGAAGATTGCCGACCTGCGGGCCAACAACGCCAGCCGCGATGACATCCGCAAGGCGTTCGATGAGTCGCGGGCGGCGAGCGACAAGCTGCGTGCGCAGATGATCGCGAAGGTCAGCCCCCTGCTGACCGACGAGCAGAAGACGAAGTTCAAGGCCCAGGCGACGCAGCGCGACCCGGGCGGGTTCGGCGGGCCCGGCGGCAATTCGCCCTTCTCGGTCGCCGGGATGGCCGAACGGGCCGGCATCACCCTCACCGACGACCAGAAGAAGAAACTGGCCGACAAGATGGCGCCGATCTCCAAGGACACAACGGACCTGTTCACCAAGATGCGCGATCTTCGCGACCGGACGCGGAAGGAAGGCGGCGACGCCGAGGCCCAGAAGGAACTCGACGCCCTGCGAGCCAAGATGGGCGAGCAGATGCAGGCGAGCATGAAGAAGATCGACGCCGCGGTGGCCGAGGTGCTCACGCCCGAGCAGAAGGCGAAGTATGACGAGTTCACCGGCAAGATGCGGGCGGACGGCAATCGCCGGATGCTCGAGGGCGTGCAGCGGCGGGCGGAGCGGGCCGGCGCGACTGATGAGCAAAAGACGAAGATCGCCGACCTGGTCAAGGCCGCGGTCGAGGCGGCGGGCAAGCTGAAGGCGGACGACCGCGACGGCCTGGACCAGTTGCGCCAGCAACTGGAGAAGGACGTCAAGGCGCTGCTGAGCGATGACGCCAGGAAGAAGTTCGAGGCCGACCGCGGGTTCGGCGGATTCGGCGGCGGTCGCGGCGGCCGGGGCGGCGCTGGCGGAACGGGCGGCGGAACAACGCCGCTGCCCCCGCTGTGAACGAAGTGAGCAACGTCGGAACGTAACAACGCCCGGCGCGACCGAGTCGCGCCGGGCGTTTTGTTTTGCGGTGACCGAACTTAAAGAGGCGCGGACCTTCGGTCCTGCGGCTGAACAGTTCCAGAAAATGACCGGCCGCAAATCAGCCCGGATCAACTCAGAACGACGCGGAAAATGGGTCGTTTCCAGGCCCCGGTGAAAGATTGTGGAAACTTCCGCTTGAAAATTTCCACAATTCTCGCGAAAATGCCGATCGTGGTTCCAAGTCTCAGATTCGCGTCACAATTCTGGAGCGACT
>JAQTVL010000142.1 GCA_028706835.1 Phycisphaerae bacterium
GGTCCCCGACCCCCGCCCCCCGACCCCCGCCCCCCGACCCCCGCCCCCCGACCCCCGCCCCCCGACCCCTTACGTCCTATTTTGACTTTGCCTGCGTGAATCTTACCTTCCTACTTGGCTGGACCAGTCGACACCGTCGGCTGGGACGGCCTCTGACGCCTCTGGCGCAGGAACGCATCCATCGAAAAGGGCAATCGGCTGGGCAGCTTTACTCCCCCGGCTGAGCGCAAAGCCACGGGCCTTCGGCAACGAAGGCGGCTGGGCTGCCGAAAGGATGCGTGGACGACAGAACGGGTCGTTCTCTCCTCCCGCTTTCCGGCGGGTCTTTTCGGTGGATTATTGCCGTTGAAAACGGGCTTTTACAGGGCGTCCGGGCGTTATCGGACAGCCTGTGAAATGTTGCGATTTTCGGGCTGAAAATTAAGTGTTGTTTATTTAAGTCGTCCCTTCCTCGGGTCGATGACCGGGTGGCGGAGATTCGCAGCCCAAGCCACCGGCCTGGGAGTGCCTCGGTGGCACGAATAGACAGAAGGGCACGCAAAGGGAGTCCGCGAGAGGAGGTGGGTCGCCAGATGCGGACAACGGCCCCCAAGGCCGCCCTGCGAGGATGGGTTCAGCAAGTGAAGGCGCGAGTTTCCAGAGGTAGAAGTACCGGTTCGCAATGAGTCGTCCGAACGGACAACATCAACAGACCGGCTCCGGTGACGGGGCCATTTTGGAGGGTTCTAGTATGAGTCGCACACGTCGTAGTGGTTTTACGCTCGTCGAAATCCTGATCGTTGTGATCATCCTGGGCATTCTGGCTGCGATCGTGATCCCGCAGTTCACCGACGCCAGCACGAACGCCCGCACCAACAGCATGACCAGCTCGCTCCAGACGGTGCGAAGCCAGCTCGAGCTGTACAAGGTGCAGCACAACGACACGTATCCGACGCTCGATGCGTTCTCCGCCCAGATGACGGGCAAGACGGATCAGGCCGGCGTCGCCGGCGGCACCCTTGGACCGTATCTGCATGACGTTCCGCCGAACCCGTTCGTCAACGCCACCACGGTTGGCACCGGCGACTACGGGAGCAGCGCGTGGTACTACAACGCCACGACCGGCGAGTTCCGGGCCAATGATACCGAGGCCCACGGCGCGTACTGATCGCGCCGTCGAAGGGAACACGCCTCAGCCGGCCCGGCAGGGACTGTCTGATCGGAGGGCCTTCCTCCGATCGGCTTGCCCTGCCGGGCCTGGCTGACGTTAAAGGGCGACCGCACCAATGGCGATAACGGGGAGTGGCGGGCCAATGAATCTGGCGCTGCAAAAGGCAGGCGGAGACAGACGTCGGGGCGCACCTGTCGGCCGGACGACGGGCTTCACCATCGTCGAGATTCTGATCGTGGTGGTGATCCTGGGCATCCTGGCGACGATCGTGATCCCGCGGCTGTCGAACGCGACACAGGTCGCGTCGGAGAACACGCTGAAGGAAGACCTGCGGATCATGCGGGCCCAGATTCAGATCTATCGCTTCCAGCACAACGAAATAATGCCAGGCCGAAACGGCGGCAGCTACGATGCCGACACGCTCCGCCGGCAGATGACCATGGGGACGAACATTGCCGGCGACACCGGGACGCCGGGTTCCCCCGAGTATCCGTACGGGCCCTACCTTCGGCAACTGTTGACCAATCCGCTGAACAGCAAGAGCACCGTGCAGATCGTGGCCGGCCTGGGCGAACTGCCCGAGCCGGACAGCAGTCACGGGTGGATGTACCAGCCGGAGACCAACAGCTTCGTGGCGGACATGCCCGGCAGCGACACGGCGGGTATGGCGTACGTGAACTACTGAGGCGAACGACCAAGTGCCGAATGCCGAATGAGAGTCAAATGGCGAACGCCCCTTCGATATCGCTCGGCGCGGGGGGCTGTCCCTTTGTGGAGTGCGGTAGCGCAGCTACTGCTTTGGCGAGCAGCCGTGCGTCGGGGTCCCTCCAAAGCGGCAGCTGCGCTACCGCACTCCACAAACAGACGGAGTTCGACAGCGAGCCGTCTGCTCGTCATTCGTCATCCACGCGTTCGGCGCTCGGCACTTCCCCCAGCCGCCGGCGGGGCGGGTTCTCGCTGATCGAGGGGCTGCTGGCGGCGGCGATGCTGGCGATCGCGTCGGGGGCGATGCTGCTGCCGTTCTCGGTGGGGGCGGCCAACAACACGATCGTGGTCGACCAGGCGGCGGCGGTGAACCTGGCTGAGGCGCTGATGGAAGAGATCCTGGCCAAGCCGTTCTATGACCCCAATAGCACGACCCGGCTGGGCAAGGAATCCGGCGAGACGCGGACGACGATGGACAACATCGACGATTACCACGGGTATGCCGAGACCGCGGGCCACATGACCAACGCGGCGGGGGCGACCATCACGGACCCGTCGCTGTCGCTGTACTACCGGACGGTGACGGTGGCGTATGTCACCTGGCCGGGGCAGGACACCAGCGGCAGCGGCGTGACGGCGGCGCGGGTGATCGTGGAGGTGAAGGCGAACGGGCAGACGATCTACAAGCTGACCCGGCTGGTGGGTCGGCGAAACGAACTGCCCGTCAACGGCGGGGTGCTGCTGTGATGAATGCGGAATGCGGAATTCGGAATGCGGAATCGCAGAAGGAATCGGTTCATTCCGAATTCCGAACTCCGAATTCCGAAGGGCGCCGGCGCGGGTTCACGCTGCTGGAGCTGACGCTCAGCCTGGCGATCAGCACGATGGTGCTGGCGACGGCGGCGGGGCTGGCGTTCGCCGTGTCGCACGCCTGGGGCAAGAGCGAAGACATCAATGAAATCGTTAGCCACGGGCGCAACGGGCTGTTCCAGATCTCCGATCGGGTCCGTTCGGGGCGCGCGATCGGGTATACGGACTCGGCCGGCATGCTGATCTGGCGTGAGGACAGCAACGGGGACGGGTATGTGGACCAGGCCGAATTGTCGCTGCTGAGGGTGAGCGGGGGGCAGTTGACGGAGGGGCGGCTGAACTTCGGGGCGAACGTGTCGCAGGCGACGCAGGACGCGAACAACCGGCGGGTGACGGCGGGGGAGTTCGTGTCGTCGAGCTACGTTGCGAGCCTGCAACAGAACCCGTATTTCGCGACGGGCGTGCTGTGCGATTACGTGACGTCGGTGTCGTGGGTGCTGGACCAGAATGCGCCGCAGACGCGGCTGGTGCAGGTGCGGATCGCCCTGACGAAGGACGGGCTGTCGCAGACGTTCTGCGGGGGGATGTCGCTGCGGTCGCCGCTGGAGGTGAAGTGATGACGACCTCGCGGCGGCATGGCGGGTATGCGCTGGTGCTGGTGATCGGGCTGGTGGCGGCGGTGTCGGTGCTGGGGCTGAGCTACATCGAGGACAACAGCCTGACGGTGCAGGGGTCGAACAACCTGTGCAACCTGAGCCGGGCGCGGTACGTGGCGGAGTCGGGGGTGGAGCAGGCGATCTTCTGGCTGGGGGAGACGAACCCGCCGAACGCGAACGCGGACGGGTATTGGCCCGGGGCGACGCGGCAACTGGTGGATACGTCGGGGAACGACTGCTGCGACGTGTCGGTGGCGCGCGATGAGAACGACGCGACGCGGTTCTGCGTGACGAGCGTCGGCTACGTGATGAAGAACGCGACGGAGCCGCTGCTGTCGCACCGGGTGACGGTGTGGGTGACGCGGAGCCTGGACCCGACGGTGACGCTGAACTACGCGCTGCTGGTGGAGGGGACCAGTTCGTTGTCGGGCAACCAGACGTACAACGGGCCGGTACACAGCAACGGGTCGATCATCAACAACGGCACGATCGCGGGGAACATGACGGCGTGCGGGTGGGCGCTGTACGGCGGGGGGCACCGGCCGACCGGGACGGTGGCGGGCTACCAGGCGGCGGTGTCGTTCCCGGACTTCGAGTACAACAACTTCACGAGCTACAAGCTGAACAACGCGACGTGCGCGGCGGCGGTGTATACGAGCCCGAACATGCAGGCCGGGTACGTCGTTCCGAACGCGGACACGACCAACCCGGGGCGGGTGGTGTATGCGGGTTCGACCAGGGGCTACGTGACGCTCAAGAGCAACCTGGCGCTCCAGGGGACGCTGGTGGTGCAGGGCGACGTGTATCTGAACGGGACGAACATCACGATCACGCCGCAGCCGGGGTTCCCGGCCATCGTCGCCAGCGGGCACATCTACTTCCAGGGCGCCAGCAACACCGCGACGCTCAACGGCGCGGTGCTGCTCCAGGCGGAGATCGGCTTCACCGGCTCGACGTGGGGCAACCGGCTGACCGTCAACGGCCCGATGCACCTTCGGCAGGCGCTGAGCATCGCCAGTTGGTCGAACGGGGGGATCACGGTGAACTTCACGAACAACACCGCGCGGTCCTGGCTGTACAACGTCACGATCCCGCCGGAGGAATGGCCGTCGGGGCGGGTGGACGTGCAGAGCTGGTCCGACCGGTAGGCGTTTGAAGGGACGATGTCATGAAAGGCGAAGCCATGAAACGAGCGCACTGGTTGCTGCTGGCGATTCTGGGGCTGCTTTCGATCACGGCGATGGAGCAGTCGTCGATCTTCTCTCCGCGGCCCGCGGCGGCGTTGGACAACCCGATCGAGGCCCGCCAGGAGACGATCGCCGAGTTGAAGAAGGTGAACGAGAAGCTGGACCGGCTGATCTCCATTTTCGAGAGCGGCAAAGTTAAGGTGACAGTCAGCAATGCCGAAGAACTCAGAGGCACAGCCCCTGGCGTGAAGAGAGAAGCGGCCCCAGTCGCGGGGCCCGAGGACGACAATGGCTCGAAGATCGTTATCAAGCGCAAGCCGGTCGACGCCCAGCCGTGAGGCCCGCGCCGCGTTCACGCTCATCGAGCTGATGGCGGTGCTGGTGATCCTGGGCATGGCGGCTGCGATCGTGGTGCCGATGCTGGGCAACACGGGCGACATCGACGCCTCGGCGGCGGCGCGGCGGATGTCGAGCGACCTGCTGTACGCCCAGAACTACGCGATCACGTACCAGACGACGGTGCGGGTGACATTCAACGCCCAGGCCAAGCAGTACACGCTGACGGCGGTGCCCGCGGTCGGCGCGCCGGTGGTTCTGACGCACCCGGTGACCAAGCGGCCGTACGTGGTCGGGTTCAACGCGATCGACGGGCTGAGCACGGTGGCGATCAGCGACACGACGTTCACGAACCAGACGGTGGACTTCGACAGCCTGGGCTCGCCGACGGGGGCGGGCGACATCGTGCTGAGCAGCGCCGGGGTGACGCGGACAGTGAGCGTGGCGGCGGTGACGGGGAAGGTGTCGGTGCGGTGAAGAGAAGCTGTCAGCTTTCAGCTCTCAGCTTTCAGCAGGGGCTGGATCGGGTTTCCCGGCTGATCGCTGACCGCTGAGAGCTGACCGCTAGATTCAAGGGTGCTTGCATGGGTTCGCTTCTGACATCGTTCATGAACCGCGACTACTCGCCGATCGGGCTGGATATCGGGCACGATTCGATGAAGATGCTCCAGTTGCGCCGCCGGGCCGGGGGGTGGGAGGTGGCGGCGGGCGGGATTCACATCTTCACGGACGAGGCCCGGGAGAACCCCGGGACGCGCTGGCGGCAGATCGACCAGGGGCTGCGGGCGCTGCTGGGCGGGGGCGGCGGGCGTGCGGGTTTCCGCAGCCGGCAGATCGTGGTGTCGCTGGACTACGAGCAGGCGCTGGTGAAGAACGCGCGCCTGCCGAAGATGCCGGCGGAGGAACTGGGCGAGGCGGTTCGCTGGGAGGCGGCGGATCGCTTCCCGTTCGACGTGGCCGGCGGGCAGCTTCGCTACCTCGTGGCGGGCGACGTTCGCCAGGGCGGCGAGCAGCGCCAGGAAGTGCTCATGTTCGCCGTCGAGGACCAGACCCTCCGCGACATGCTCCGCACGCTGGACGAGGCGAAACTTCACCCCGTCGGGCTGGACGCCCACCCGATCGCCCTGGCGCGGGCGGCCGGCTTCTTCATGCCCTGCGACCCGGACCCGGACAGCGTGCAGGCGCTGGCCGACATCGGCAGCCACAGTTGCCAGGTGCTCATCAGCCGGGCCGGCCGGGTGGTCTTCTTCAAGAGCGTCGACATCGGCTCGCGGGACCTGACCCGCGCCGTGATCGAGAAGGTGGGCACCAGCCTGGAGGACACCAACGCCCTGCGCCTCCGGCTGGGGCGGGGCGGCGAGACGCAGGAGGCGAACGACGAATCGCAGGTGTATCGGGCGGTGGCGGCGGCGATGAGGCCGGTGGCCGACCGGCTGGCCCAGGAGATCACGCTCTGCCTTCGCTACTACTCGGTGACGTTCCGGGGCAACCGCCCGGAGTGCGTTTACTGCGTGGGCGGGGCGAGCCACGACCAGTTGCTGATGAAGCTGCTGGAGGAATCGCTGAGCATGAAGGTGGCGGTGTGCAAGCCGCTGGCCTCGTGCAACCCGCCGGCGGAGATCTGCCAGTGGGGCGGGGGGCTGGACGCGGGCGGCCCGGAGTGGGCGGTGGCGTTCGGGTGCTGCCTCAAGCCGATCGTGAAGGACCGTCAGAAGGTGGCGACGGTGGCGGCGGCGGAGCCGGAACCGGTGGAGGCGGCCGCGACGACGACGGGGTGAACGGGTGGGAATGAGAAGACCGGGAATGGGAATAATGGGAGTAACAGGAATTATAAGTCCCATTCTTCCCATGACTCCCATTGCCTTCTTGTCCAGGATGGTTCGACCATGACCGAACTCGACTTTCTTCCCGAGTGGTATCAGATCCGCCAGGAGCGGCGGCGGAGCTACTTCTCGTTTGTCTGGCTGGGGCTCTGCCTGGTCGGGGTGATGGGCCTGTGGTTCTACCTGGCCAACAACCAGATCCGCCAGTGCCGGGGCGACCTGGCCCTGCTGCACAACGAGCAGAACGAGGTGAACGAGCAGTTGGCGACCCGCGACCGGCTGCGGGCCACCCGCGACGAGAAGATCCGCCGGGGCGAGATCGTCAAGCGGCTGGCCTGGACGCCCGACGCCATCCACGTGCTTCGCCGGCTGGTCGAGCTGGTCCCGGACGACATCACGCTGGTGGACGTGGAGATCACCACGGAAATCGTGAAGGAGCCGGCGCCGACGGGCGAGGCCGCGGCGGCGGCCCGGCGTGCGGCTGGGCAGGCGGGAGCGGCGGCTGCGCCCAAGAAACCGGATCGGCTTCGCTACGTGGTCCGGGTGGTGGGGGCGGCCCCGTTCGACGAGCTGATCGGCAACCTGGTGACGCGGCTGACGCGGTCGGACGCGTTCACAAACGTGCAGATCAGCTACACGAAGGACGTGAAGCGTCTGGCCCGTCTGATGCGTCAGTTCGAGCTGACGTGCCAGTTGGTGGACGACTGGGAAGTGACGGACGACGGCGTGCCGCCGGCGGGGGAAGAAATTCGGAATTCGGAATCCGGAATTCGGAATGAAGAAAAGCACGCGGAGGCCGGGGCGGGAAGTGCAAAGTCCGAGCCGCGGAAGGCGGAGGGCGCGGTGAAAGAGGACGAGGCTGGAAACAAGCGGAATTGAGAGCCGAAATGACCCATGCGCGTCCAATGACGAATGTCCTTTTGTGGAGTGCGGCGTCGAGCCCGCCGCAGGCGGGCGAAGGCGCCGCTTTGGCTGGGCCGCGACCGCGCGCCTGCAAACCAAAGCGGTGCCTTGCCGCTTCGCGGCTGCGACACCGCACTCCACAAACAGACGGAAACGGCGCGTATGAACTGAGGGTTTTCGCATGAAGAACCTGCGCAAGGATCAGTGGCTGACCATCGCGATCGTCGGGGTCGTGGTGACGACGTTCGCGCTGGTGATCTACCTGCCGCAGCGGCATCAGTTGAAGGACCTCCGCAAGGAGTGCGCGGCGGCGGACGAAACCCTCCAGCGCGACCGCTCCAAGCTCAGCGAACTGACGCAGCTTCGAGGCCAGGTCGACCGGGCGACCCGGCAGATGGAAGTCTACAACCGCCGGCTGCCGGAGAGCCAGGACCTCGGGCAATTCCTCAAGGACGTGTCGAACTACGCCCAGCTCTGCGGCCTGGAGGGCGCGTCGTTCCAGCCGCAGAAGCCGCAGGGGGGCGAGATGTACAACCAGCTTCCGATCGCGATGCGGTTCAAGGGCAGCTTCGGGGAGGTGTTCCGGTTCCTGCGGCAGACGCGAAGCATGCCGCGGGTGACCAATATCCGCACGCTGAGCCTGCACAACGACCCGAAGCTGGAAGGGCAGTGCGCGATCGACTTGGCGATGGTGATCTTCTACACCAGGTAGGGCGGGTGGAGCGGTGACCCGGGCGGGCAAATGACGAATGACGAATCACGAATGACGAATGAATGTCAAATGACGAATGACGAATGTCTTTCTGTGGAGTGCGGGAGCGAAGCTACCGCTGTGGGCGGCGCGCCGCGGCGCGGCGGTTGGGCAAAGCGGGAGCTGCGCTCCCGCACTCCACAAACAGACGGAGTTCGGGAGCAGGGCGTCCGCGGGTCATTCGACATTGGGCATTCGTCATTCTTTCGACATTCGACATTCGACATTCGTCATTCACGGAGTGGCATATGAGCTGGTCGGACCGTGTCGTCAGTGAAATGAAGCGGGACTGGAAGCGCACCGGCTTCCTGGCGGTGCTGCTGGTCGTCGGGGTCGTGCTGGCGATCAAGCAGTTCGGCGGGAGCCCGGCGCCTGCGAACGCCAAGCCGGCGGCGGGCAAGGCTGGCGCCGGCGGGTCCGCGGCGGCCCCGGCTGCCCCGGGGGCGGTCGCGCCCGGCGACGCGCGGGACGGGGGGGGCGTCACGGTCGTCGGCGGGGCGAAGGCCAAGCCGGCGGCGGACGGCAAGGTGTTCCGCTTCGCATCCGATGTCAGCACGATGACGCTGCCGCGTCGGGACCCGTTCCGCGTCGATCTGACGCTGTTCCCGCCGGACCCGTCGGCGGTCGAGTCCAAGCTCAACGGCGACGTCAAGTCCACCGGGCCCCTGGGCGACACCGACACCGAGGTAGCACGCCGCCAGGCGCTCGAGGCGGTCGTCAAGGCGGAGGCGGCCAAGTTGCACGTCCAATCGATCCTGATGGTCGATCCGCCGCAGGCGATGATCGGCCGGGATGTCTATCGCGTCGGGTCGAAAATAGGTCCGTTCACGCTGACGAAGATCACGTCGAACAGCGTGACGCTGGAAAAAGAGGGATTTGAGGTGGTGCTGCGGATGGAGTGACGGGGGTCGGGGGG
>JAQTVL010000143.1 GCA_028706835.1 Phycisphaerae bacterium
GACGCTGCCGGCAGCACCAGAACAACCCCGGGAACTTCCCATTTGTGCCAACGGGCTCGCTTGAAATCTTGCAGTCCTCCTGCCAACTGGGTACAACCAACGGCATGAATCCGGTGGAGACTTATCTGGGGCAGTTGCAGGACATCTGTTCGACGGGGGCGGTGGCCCCGAAAGTGGGGTATTACGGAGGGCTGGCTAACCTGCTCGACGACATCGGCGAGACCACCCGGCCGAAGGACCACTGCGTGATTAACCTCAAGCAGGCTGGGGCGGACATACCCGACGGCGGGCGGATTCTGCCCGACCAACTTCAGAAGGCGAGGAGTGCGCCACTGTCCGACCAACTTCCTGCCCGCTGGGCGATAGCCGACACGGGCGTGACATTGGCCGACGGACTGATCTCGCCCAGGGAAGACCGATGCTGCTTGAGGGGATTCGGGTCAAGTGATCGCTCAAAGACCCGCCAACGGCAATCTTGGTGGCTTCGGGGAGGAGATACCCAGCATGTCTGACCCATTCAGTGCATGCGATTCGTCCTCGGTAAACGGGGAGTGTGCTGCCCGCGGTTCTGCTCAGAAGCGCCTCACTCAAGTCTTCAAGTTCCTCAAAGAGCTTGACGAACTGCGTAATCCAGTGACCCGCGACATGTCCAGCTACGACGGCCTGCTTTGGATCGACCGCTGGCCGGCGCACCCGACTCTCGTCGTACAACGTGGTGACGCGGAAGACGAGGGCGATCCGGAGGAGGAGGTCGAAGTCGAGCCGGTCATTCGTATTCGGCGTCCGCGACTGACTCGCTGCCCCGAACCGCCGGACGCTCTTGATGGGTGGTTGAAGCCTGGATGGCAATCGGCCGAATCACAGGTCGAGGTACTCGAATCCCGGAACTCGACGGACAGTGAGGGGATAACTACCACCACCCGTTTCGATGACAGCGAACAGCGCATGGCGACCTTGGACGGTTGGAAGGCGCTCCGATCAAACTGGGCCGCAGCCGAGCGCCCCGCGATTGAGGCGATGGCGGTATTTGAACAAGTCCATGCCCTATGGGCCACGATGCAGCGAGAGGGAGACCGGAAGGAGTTGTTGCTGGCGGATGGAATGCTTAGTGTGCCGGAGGCTGGTTCGCAGCATTCGGTGCTGATGGAGCGTGTAGACCTGGAATTCGATCCTTCGGGTCCCGAGTTTCATTTCACGACAGGAACTCAGCGGGCGGAATTGAATCGCGCGCTGTTGCGGAATCTTCCCGGCGTCGATGTGCGGATGATTGCGCAACTAGACAAAGAACTCGATTCTCAGCCTGTCGATCCACTGGGCGGCGAGAGCGCGACAGGCTTCTTCCGCCGTCTCGTCCAGGGTCTGTTCACAGACGGCGAGTACGTGGACCAGAAGCCGAGAGGCTCGCAGAAGACCCGTGCGAGCATTTGGCGGGAGCCGGTAGTATTCCTCCGGCCTCGCACCGCAGGCCTCAGGACGACGTTGGACGCAATCCTTGAACACTTGTCGGATCAGGAGGCGGAACTTCCAGCCGGCTTGTCGCAGATTGTCGGAATCGACCCATGCGAGGCTGCGGCCTTGCCTATCGCATCGGGCGATGGTGACAAGAGGCTAAGTTTGCCGGCACCGGCTCCAGATATTCTCTTCAGTAAGCCCGCGAATGACGAGCAGTACGAGATCGCGGAGCGGCTGGAGCGGTCCAAGGCCGTCCTCGTCCAAGGCCCGCCAGGAACAGGCAAGACCCACACCATCGCTAATCTGCTTGGCCACCTTCTCGCGCAGGGCAAGACGGTTCTCGTCACAGCGCACACGACCAAGGCGCTACGCGTGTTGCGGGGGAAAGTGGACAAAGCTTTGCAGCCCTTGTGCTTGAGCGTGCTGGAAGGCGATGCGGAGAATAGCACACAACTTTCGCGTGCCGCCCACGATATTGTTGATCGGTTGTCCAGCGCGCATTCCGACGGATTGCGTCGCGCGGCTGCCAATTTGCGACAGAGGCGGCGGAAGCTGCTCGAAACCAGGGCGTTACTACGCCGACAGCTTCGGGATGCCAGGTTCAGCGAAATCGAGGAGGTCGTTTTCGGCGGCGACGCCCTCGGTCCCATTGAGGTGGCCAAGCGAGTCAAGGATGGTGCGGAAAGGGATGCGTGGGTCCCTGGCCCAATCAAGGCTGGTGCGGCCTGCCCACTGCCGGACGGGGAGGTGCGACAACTCTACGCCAGTCAGGGGACGCTGTTGCCCGAGGATGAGACGGAACTGGCTGTCAGCCAGCCGGAACTTAAGGATTTGGTATTGCCGCGAGACTTCGCGCTGCTCGCGGCCGAACGGGCGGGGACGGACAACCGAGCGGCGAAGCACCGCCCGGACTTGTGGGCTGAGGGCATCACGGGCCAATGGGTTGCGGCTAACCTTCAGACGCTTCATCAGCGCGTCGTCGCAGGGGCCAGGGTCTTGGCCGAGCAAGACCAGTGGCTGCGCGAGGTTCTTTACGCTGGGTGGATGGGTGGCGACCATCGCGGCACGTGGGAAGATTTGATGGCGGATGTCGAGGCCCTTGCTAAGCAAGCCGCGACCGTAACGCGACTTGAGCGAACGTACGCCCCGGAATTGCCGGACACGGTAATGATAGACGATGCCTATACGACGTTGCGGGAGATCGTGGCGCACCTGGAGAGTGGTGGCAGGCTCGGCATCCGCACGAAGCTTACGCGCCGGGGGTGGCACCAACTTATTGACGCCTGCCGGGTCGAAGGGCGTGTGCCGCGAACCCTGGAGGAAGTTCATGCTTTGCTCGCCTTTGCCAACTTGCGGATAAACCGGAGACAATTCGCGGGAAGGTGGCAGCGTGGAGTCGAGAGTGTCGGCGGCCCGCCATTAGATTCGCTGGGCAAGTTCCCCGAACGTGCGGCAAGTGGGTATTGCGGGGAAATCCGCAATCGGCTCGACTGGCGAGACAAGGTCTGGGAACCGCTGGTCGGCGAACTGCGCCAGGCCGGCTTTCTCTGGGACGACTGGCTGAGCGGCCATCCGACGGTGGTTGGCGATCATGGTGAGTTAGCACGCGTGGAACGCGCGGTCACCCAGGGTCTGCCGGAGATTGTGGAGGGGCGAGTGGCACTGCTTCGGCAGGCGGAACTGACGGCGGCATTGGAAAGCCAGCGGTCCTACCTCGCCCGGTTCCCACTGAGCGAGCCGGCATTGCTGGTGCTTTCGGCGCAAGATGCCTGGGATGTTGAGACGTACGAGCAGGCTTACCGAGAAATCGCACGCCTCGACGGCTTGCGGCCCACTTACGAAGGACGCCTCGCCTCGCTTGCCAAGGTGGATGTTGTCGCTCAGAATTGGGCGGGCGCCATCAGAGCCAGGAAAGGGCCTCACGACCTAAATGACCCTCCGGGCGATCCAACGGCGGCATGGCGCTGGCGGCAGTGGCATCAAGAACTGGAGCGGAGGGCGGCCGTTTCCATATCGGAGCTACAGGACCGGCTGGAGCAGGCTGAGCAGGAGCTGCGCGGTTTGGCTGCCCAGATCGTTGAGTGTGAAACCTGAGCGGCTCAGAGCGAGCGAATGGGTTTGCAAGAACGGCAATCGCTCATCGGATTCGTTCAGACCATCCGCAAGATCGGGAGAGGTTTCGGCGTGCGGGCGGCGGAGCTCAAACGCGAGGCAAGGAAACTCCTCACGGCTGCCCGCAGCGCGGTGCCCGTTTGGATCATGCCGCTGGGACGGGTCTATGAGAGTTTCGACGCCAGGGAGACGAAGTTCGACGTTGTAATCATCGATGAGGCCAGCCAGAGCGATGTGGCGGCGCTCGCCGCTCTCTATCTTGGCCGGGAAATCATTGTAGTGGGCGATGAGGAGCAGGTGACACCCGATGCGATCGGGCAGCGGTTGGAAGACGTTCAGCGGCTGATTGCCACGGATTTGCAGGGCGTCCCAAACAGCCACCTTTACGACGGGCAGACATCGATCTACGACTTGGCCAAAACCGCCTTCGGAGGCGTGATTCAACTTCGTGAACACTTTCGGTGCGTACCGGAAATCATCCAGTTTAGCAACCACCTGTCGTACAACGGTGCCATCCGGCCGCTTCGTGAACCCGAATCCGGCGCCGTCTCCCCCGCCTTGGTGGCGCACCGAGTCAACGGATTCAGAGACGAGGGGACGGGCAGGACCAATTCCACGGAAGCTGAAGAAGTTGCCTCACTGGTGATTGCGGCTATTCTCGATCCGGCCTACGCAATCAACGACCTTGGGCATCCCACGACCTTTGGCGTCATTTCGCTGCTCGGCGATGAACAAGCCTTGCTCATCGAAGATGTTCTGCGGAGGCGCCTCGGGCCCGAGGACTTCGAGGAGCATCGGCTGCTGTGCGGCAATGCCGCGCAATTCCAAGGCGACGAGCGTGACGTGATCTTCTTGTCGATGGTTGATGGACCGCCCGATGATGGCCCGCTGACCTTGCGCGATGCCGGGCCCAGGGACATCTATAAGAAGCGTTACAATGTCGCCGCCAGCCGGGCGCGCAATCAGCTTTGGGTCGTCTATTCGCTCGATCCGGACGTGCATCTTAAGCCCGGCGATCTCCGTAGGCGGCTCATCGAGCATGCTCGCGACCCGAACATTCTAATTCACGCGATGGAACGACAAGGCGGGAAGACCGAGTCGGTCTTTGAGAAGTTCGTCCTGGAACGCCTCGTCCGCGCCGGCTACCGCGTTCACCCGCAGGTGCCGGTGGGGTCTTACCGCATCGACTTGGTCGTGGAGGGGGAGGCAAAGAAACGCTTAGCAGTCGAATGCGATGGCGGAACTCACTATACGCCTGAGCAACTCCAGAAGGATATGGAACGTCAGGCGATTCTGGAGCGACTCGGCTGGGTGTTTGTCCGCATTCGCGGCAACGTCTTTTTCCGTGATCCAGACAGGGCGATGGAGCCCGTATTTGCCAAGCTCTCCCAGTTAGATATCGAGCCTTTAGGCATTCGGTCGGACGCGGCGCAAGACTCTGCAACCGGACTCGTAGAGAGAGTCCGGCGAGAGGCAGAGGCCCTGCGGGCACAGTGGCTTGCAGACAAACTGGCCGCCGAAGAACATTCGGAGAATTCGGAGACCGAAGTTGCTAAACCACGTGAGTCGCTCTTTGGCCTGTAGGCGGTGAGAAAAGCGTTTGGCCTCTGCACCTTGCGGTCTCCGCCGCCGCCCGGAAACGCCCGCCAAGCGAAGAGGGGGGGCCAGTATGCCCTGCCCGTCCGGAGTTTTTCGAGTAGGGGAGAACCCACTGACGATGATCCTGACTGTGTCAGTCTCGCCGCTGGGGCGGCTTCATGTCCACGAGTCAGCCGAGGTGGCCGAGTCGCCGAGGGCGGCATTGCCCGAGTTGACTGCTCGTCGGGTGCTGGCGGCATTTGCCGAAGGCCCGTCGAGTGGACTGCTTCAACTGGCGACGGCCGAACTCCAGACCGCTTTGCCGGCGGGGCTGGCCTATCTGCGGGACTTCGCCCGGGACTATCTGACGCGGCTGTGCCACACTCCTGGGCTGGGCGGGGCGGCGGAACTCGCCCCCATCGAATCGCCGCCCCGGGAGGAACTGGCCTTTCGGGTGCTCCAGGCCCCGCCGATGACCGGGCTGGAGTATCTGTCCGCGGACGTGCTCGACGCCTGGTGGCGGGAACTGGACGAGTTCGTCCGTGGCCAGGTCCGATCCTTTTCAGCCCCCGGCGGAGCGGCGGCCTATCTCAGAGAGAAGAACCCGCTGTGGCGGCTGGTCGGGCGGGTCACATTTCATCTGGCTGAGAACAAGCGGGACGAGAGTTTCCCGTTCGCATTCATGGCCAGCTACGTCAGCCGGCTTTCGGCCCAGGCACGGCTCCAACACCTGCCGTTGACCAGGGCCCTTGCGGAATATGCCGGGGCCGGGAACCGCAATGCCTTGGTCTCGCTGCTTTCCCCGATCCAGCAGGCGGCCGAGCGAACCACGCTGGTCAAGGAACTGGTCGATTCCGGCGACGTATATCACCCGCTGGCCTGGACCCCGCGGCAAGCGTATCGGTTCCTCCAGGAGATTCCGGCCATGGAGGAGGCCGGCCTGATCGTTCATGTCCCTGATTGGTGGAAGGCCAAGCGTCCGCCCCGGCCCCAGGTGAATGCCACGATCGGCCAGCGGAAGGGATCGGCCGTGGGCGCCGACGCCCTTCTTGACTACTCCGTCGGCGTCTGCCTGGATGGCCAGCAATTGAGCGAGCAGGAAATCCAGGCATTGCTATCGTCCGGCGAGGGCTTGGTTCGACTCAAGGGCCAGTGGGTCGAGGTCGATAGCGAGAAGCTGGCCGCGGCACTGGAACACTGGAAACAGGTCGAGCGCCAGGTGCGGGCCGGCGGGCTGTCGTTCTTTGAGGGCATGCGACTGCTATCCGGGGCCGACATGAGCGGTGGCGCAGACGACGCCTCCGCCGAATCCGTTCGCGACTGGAGCCGCGTGGTAGCCGGCGAGTGGCTGGAGCAGACACTGGCCCGGATTCGCGACCCGCAGCGGCTCGATGGCGGCATCCCGGCCGACCTGCACGCGACGTTGCGACCCTATCAACAGGTGGGCTTCCGCTGGCTGCGTTTCGTGTCGCAGTTGCGGCTGGGCGCCTGCCTGGCCGACGACATGGGGCTGGGCAAGACCATTCAGGTGCTCGCGCTGTTGCTGGAAATGCGCGCGAAATGGCAAGCCGAGGCCGAAGACCAGTCGAAGTTCTCGCCCAGCCTGCTGGTTGTTCCTGCCTCCCTGATCGCCAATTGGAAAGCCGAGATCGTCCGGTTCGCCCCGAGCCTCTCGGCGTGGGTAGCCCATCCGAGCGAACGGGATGACTGTGACGCGGATCCCGGGCCTGCTCTGGATCGGAGCGACCTGGTCATCACTACCTATGGCATGGTCAGCCGGCTCGACTGGCTGCGGCAGCGAGTGTGGAATTTGGTGGTGCTGGACGAGGCCCAGGCGATCAAGAACGCCGGCACACGGCAGACTCGGGCGGTTAAAGACTTGAAGGCCACGGCCCGAATCGTCCTGACTGGCACGCCGATCGAGAACCGCCTGGGCGACCTGTGGTCGCTGTTCGACTTCCTCAACCCCGGCCTGCTCGGCAGCGCCAAGGCGTTTGACAAGTTTGCCAAGGCTCTGGCCCAAGCGTCCGACAATGCCTACGGCCCGCTCCGCACGCTGGTCCGGCCGTACATCCTCCGCCGGCTCAAGACCGACAAGAGCATCATTGCCGACCTGCCGGACAAGACCGAGATGAAGGTCTACTGCGGGCTGAGCCGGCGGCAGGCGGTGCTGTATGAACAGTCGGTGCGGGAACTGGGCGAACTACTCAAGAAGGGCGACCTGGAGGAACAGGGCATTCAGCGACGGGGGATCATCCTGGCGTTCCTGATGCGGTTCAAGCAGATATGCAATCACCCCTCGCAGTGGCTGGGGGACAACGGCTACGACCCAGCCGACAGCGGCAAACTCACCCGGCTGGGAGAAATCTGCCAGGAGTTGTCCGAACGGCAGGAGAAGGCGTTGGTGTTTACCCAATTCCGTGAGATTGCCGAGCCCCTGGGCGGCTATTTGGGCGGCGTATTCGGCCGATCCGGGCTGGTCCTCCACGGCCAGACGCCGGTCGCCAAGCGCCGGGAGATGGTGACTGCCTTCCAGCAAGAGGATGGCCCGCCGTTCTTCGTGCTATCGCTCAAGGCCGGCGGCGTCGGGCTGAACCTGACCGCCGCCTCGCACGTGATCCATTTCGACCGCTGGTGGAATCCCGCGGTCGAGAACCAGGCGACGGATCGGGCCTTCCGCATCGGCCAGACCAAGAACGTCCTGGTCCATAAGTTCATCTGCCGCGGCACGGTTGAGGAGAAGATCGACCAGTTGATCGAGGAGAAAGTGGGCTTGGCCAACGAGCTGCTGGGCGAAGCCGGCGGGGGCGAAAAGATGCTGACTGAGATGAGCAACGAGGAATTACTGCGGTTCGTCGCTCTGGATATCAGCAAGACGGCCGATGCGTGAATTGGCGAGCCGGGCCGACTGCCCCCGGGGCCGGACATTTGCCCGGTGGCGTATGGTCGTCGATTTGGATTGAATGTGCGCCTTTTCCGCGTTATTGTCGGACGACTTTCAAGGAGGAAGACATGGGCTGGTACGGATACGGTTTTCGCCCTTACGTTCCAGTCGCCCGGCGCCGCGCCAACGCCGCCCGGGCGATGGCCAAACTCGCCAAGAAGGGCCAGACGATAAACCCGGTCAAGATCGACGGCCGGCAGATTGCCCGCACGTTCTGGGGCCAGGCCTGGTGCGACAACCTGGAATCCTACAGCGACTACGAAAACCGGCTGCCCCGCGGCCGGACCTACGTCCGCAACGGCTCGGTGGTGGACCTTCAGGTCCATCCCGGCAAGGTGACAGCCCGCGTCAGTGGCTCGGAACTCTACACCATCACCATCAAGATCAAGCCGCTGAACAAGAACCAATGGCAGGCGATTAGCACGAAATGCGCCGGCCAGATCGCCTCGGTCGTCGAACTGCTCCAGGGACGATTGTCGCAGGGCGTGATGGAGATCATCACACACCGGGACGCCGGGCTGTTCCCCAAGCCGGCGGAGATTTCGCTGGATTGCTCCTGCCCCGACTGGGCCGACATGTGCAAGCACGTGGCCGCCGCCCTCTATGGCGTCGGCGCCCGCCTGGACGAAAAGCCCGAGTTGCTTTTTACCCTGCGCCAAGTGGATCACTTCGAGCTGATCGAGCAGGCCGCCAGCGGCAAGGCCCTGGCCCCGGCAGCGGCCTCCGGCAAGAAGACCATCGCCGAAGGCGACCTGGCCGAGGTGTTCGGCATCGAACTGGACTCTGCTACTCCGAGCCCTATTGCTGCTGCGGCTTCGGCCGCCGTCAAGGCAATTGCGGCGGCGCCGACTGACGGCACGAAGAAATCGAAGCCCCACCGGGCCAAGACCCGACGCGTCAAGGCAGCCGCCAAGACCACACGCTCCGGCGGCCACAAGAAGACTGGCCGCAGACCGATCAGCGCCAAAGCCATGCGTTAGGGCTCGATCAGTCAAGCGTCGTCATGCCATGAGGAGTATTCTGGGCGAGCATCAGAGCGCGATCCGATGCCGTGGCAAGCGGTCGAACTGCTGCCCTCACC
>JAQTVL010000144.1 GCA_028706835.1 Phycisphaerae bacterium
CAGCGGGTCCTTGTTATAGAGCAGGATGTCTCGCTCAACGCAACAGGGCGCGATCCCCGCCGGTAATGGCCAACTCCTGCCGCTCGTCACATCGTAGATGAAGAACTCCCACTTGAGCATCCGTTGCATGAGTAGCGTGCTGTCTGTGGGGCCGGCGGCAATTGGGGCTGCGCCGGCGACTCGGCTGACTTCCTTCTTCAACTGGCGGTCCCAGATCAACGACACGTAACTGGCCTCATCCGATTGCGTGGCCGGCGTCGCTCCTGGTTGGGCGGCGGGATCAACGAGGACACAGAGGTACCGGCCGTCGCGGCTCCAGCGGGGCGGCGAGTTGTCCGTCCGACTGAAGGCCCGGCCCAGAATGAACTCGGCGATGACCTTATCTTCGACATAATCGAGTAACACCAATCGGCCCTTACGCTCACCATCATCTATCGTGGCCACCGAGACCACGTCGGCCGTGGGACATGGAGCGCCGGCTGGCACGATCATTCTGGCAGGCACGTTCAATTTGAATGGTTTCCTTTCGTCCAGGGCGACGCGGTAGGCCGCGGATTGGAATCCCCGTGCGTCACTCTGCGTCGCTGGTGGTGTCATCGCAACTGCAATCACCGTGTTGCGATCACGGGTTCGCAGCACAAATGGGGAACGAAGGCCGAGGTCCAGTTGGGTCACCTTGCCTTTGGCCAAGTCATATCGGTAGGCGGTGCCTGAATTGCGATCGGCCTTGCCGTCGCCATCGGCATCCACCTGCCCGAAGAAGATCATCACAGCGTCCGCGGAGTTGAACAGGGGCGACGACAGAATGCGGCGGGGCGTGTCGCCGTTGGAAAATGGCGGGATGTCCAATTCGCGGTCTTTGCCTGCGCTCAGGTCGTGAAGCACGAGCCAATGATTCGAATTCTTTGGATCGTAACGCCCATATACGAGCCACCGGCCGTCCGGCGACATCTGGCATGAAAGCGATCCGACGCTCAGAAACTGGCCACCGGGCAACTCGCCCTTAAGCAGCAACTTCTCATTCCGCAACTGGACTTCGGGCGGGTCACCTAAAGCGGGTCCGACGGCAAACAACATGAAGACGAAAAGAAACTGTGTTCGCATGATATCTCCCCGACAGAACTTGAATCGACGGATCGGGAAAGAAGGTCGAAAGCATTACGCCTTCATCGGCCGCCTTCTCGGAGGGAACTGATGCCGTAGTCCCCCTCCAGTTTCCTAATCCTGCATATACTCCGGTTCCGGGGCCATCGCTCCGAACTTCGCGGCGAAGGCGTCGATCACGGCTTCCAACTGCCGCGTCCAACTTTCCAGTTACTGCCCCCTCGCCTCACCGCGATTTGGCGGGGTGTTTGCCCAGCGACCGCCACAGTTTGGCGACGGGGCTTTGCGACGTGGCCAGTTCTCGCCGAATGCGTTGGCGGGCCTGCGCACCGGTCAAACCCGCGAGTCGCTCGGCCTGGCGGGCCTGGAGCCGGTCCTTGAATTGAACGCAGTCGAACTTCTTGGCGGTCTTCACTTACACCACCTCCCTGGGCGAGCGAATCTCCACGGGGGGATATCCCTCCCGCAAGTTCACCGCATTGAACAACCTGATTTTATCCCAGTGGACGATATGTTTGAAGTTCCAACTGACCAGCAAATCCGCCTGTGCCACCGTGGCCACGGCGATATGGTGGGCGTCGGCGGCTCGGGCTGGGCCAACAACGCGAGCCTTCAGGTAAGCGTCACGCAGCCGGGCCGTCTCATCATCGCTGAACACCCGCTCCAAGGCGTCCTCCGGCAGACCGTCCAGCACCGCCTGGACTGCCCTCGGGGCCGGGTCCAACTCGAAGGCCAGCAGGTCGGACAGCAACAAAATGAAATGCCCGTCGCGGGCCGCCTGAATCAGAGCCAGGCTTTCCGCGGCGAACTCCTCGTCCAGACAGCCGCCGATCACGGACGTGTCGACGTAGATCCGAATCTTCTTCACGCTGGTCGCCCTTTCTGTCCTTGCCAGTCCACGTCACTTATGTCGGTCGACGATCCAGGCCAACCGCTCATGCCATCCTACCGTTCCTCCAGGCGAAAACGAGAGGTGTTCAAACCTTAGTCCTGCATGTACTCCGGCTCCGGGGCCATCGCGCCGAACTTCGCGGCGAAGGCGTCGATCACGGCTTCCAACTGCCGCGCCCAGCCTTCCAGGTCCAGGTTCCGCTGGGCTTCGACCACGTAGCCCAGGTCCGGCGTGTGGTCGCCGGTGTGGTTCTTCGTGTCGTCCTGGATATGCACGAACACCTTCTTGCCATCGCTCATGCCCTTCGGCTTGCGGGTCTGCCCCCACACGCCGCACAGGGTTGCGTAGCGGCTCTCGCGGTCAGCCACCAGTCCCTTGACCATGCCGACCGCGCGGCGAAGGTGGCCTAGCGCGTCGCCGGGCCGAACCACGTCCCAGGCGGCGCGGGCGTCGGTCAGCGTCGTCTCCACGCGGGCCAGCGTCTGGAGCAAGACCACCTGGTGTTCCAGCAGTTTGGCGATCGACAGCAGCACCGCCAGGTTGTGCCGGTTCCGCCTGGCCCGCAGGATGTTGCCGTGCAGCAGGCCGGTCAGCCGCTCGAAGGAAACCAGCGCCTCACTCGCCTTGGCCAGCAGCGGCGCGTAGTGGGCCTGCCAGAACGGGCGGTTGTCCAGCGTGGCGACCTCCGGGATGTGCGGCAGGGCCAGCGACAGGTCCCGGCGGGCATGGTAGCGGCGCATGAAGCTCGGGCCGCGTCGCGACGGGATGCGGTCCCAGCTCGACACCCAGAAGTCAGCCAATTCGTGCAGCAGCAGGTAGACGTTCTCCATGCCGTAGGTCGTCTGGCCGTAGAACGTGGTCATGAACGACGAGGTCGCTTCCTCGGCCTCGGCCCCAGCCGGGTTCCAGGCCACGGCGTTGCCAACCGTCCAGCCGAGCCAGAACGTCTCGTTGTTCAGCCCGGAGTCGTCCCACCCGGCGATGATCGTGCCGAGCACATTGTCCTCGCGATGGCCGTTGGCGCGGATCGTTCGCGTCATCCCGTCCAGCCGGCTATCGATCCCGCCCTGTCCGCTGCGGCAAGGCCAGTAGTCCGGGAAGAACAGCCGGGTGCCCTGGATCGGCGAATACACAAGCTCCCCGATGCCGGCCTTGCGATACTCCTTGCTGCGCTCCGGTTCGAGCATGACGGCGTTCACCGTGCCGGCCGGGAGCAGCTTGATGTGCTCGGGCTGCATGGGGTGCTCGCCCCAGTACATCGCGGTCCGGCCTTTGGCCTTGACGAACGAGTTCATCGTGTTGATAAGCTCGGCGAAGATGCCGCCCTGGCCCATCTTCTTCACCTTGGCCTTGCACGGGCAGTCGTCGCCCTGGCCAAGGAAATACGGCTCGTCGGTGCCGAGGTGGACGTAGCGGCAGCCGGGGGTCGCGTCGATCAACTCGGTCAGCAGGTCCTTGTAGAGCTGGATCGTTTTCGGGTTCGACGGGCAGAGCATGTAGTTGTTGGCCGAGTGCTCCAGCAGATCGCGATATTGCGAGTGCTTGCCGATGAATGCGTTGTGCGAGGGCATCTGGAGGATCGGCACGATCTCGACGTGGCGGTCGAGGGCGTAGCGGGTCAACCGCCTCATCTCGTCCGCGGTGAACGCGCCCGGCGCGCCGATCAGCGGGTGCTTGCGATACGCGAACTTGTCCTCGATCTCCCACACGATCGCGTTGATCTTGTAGTGGGCAGCCCGCTCGATCAGCCGGCGGACGCCGTCGAAGGTCTCCTGGTGGTGCTTGGTGTCGTAGTGGAGGGTCCGCAGGGCGAGGTCGGGCCAATCCTCGATCCGGCCAGCCGGCAGCGACCAGCCCAGGCCGGGGGCGAACTTGAACAGTTGCGCCAGTGTCTGGACGCCGTAGAACAGGCCGGCCGCCGAGTTGCCGGTCAGCTTGACAACGCCGGGGGCAAGTTCCAGCAGGTAGCCCTGGCGGCGAATCTCGGCGGGTTCGCCTGCGGCGACGGCGTTGTCCTTCACTGCAAGCTTGATGGTTAGTTTGCCTTTGCTCACAGCGCTAAACGGCAAGCCGGCAGCCGCCAACTGCTCGGTCAGCGATTGCACCGCGATATCCTTCACCTTTACGCCGCCGGCGAGCGAGAGCGAAAGGCCCGCGCCGACGGGGATCGCGTCGCCGGTCAGTTCGACCTTGCGCGGGGTCGGAAGCACGGCGTATCCGGCGGCGAACAGATCGGTCAGCATCGACTTGGCCATCGTGTTTCTCCTGAGTTGTGGAACGAATGTGCCCGTCGCCAAACTGTAGCAGAGTCCATCGGCGGCACAACGGCGTAGCATGGGCGTCTCGCCCACGTCTTCACGGGTCCCGGCGTGGCCGGGATGCTACTCCTCAGCGTTTCAGGTGCGGCTCGCACACGAGCTCTCCGTCGCGCGCGATGGTCACGGTCACGGCGCCGGACTCGCTGGTGACCAGCACCCGCCGGCCTGGGTCGCGGAGGGCCGCGCAGCGCGGGACGATCTGGTCGGCCCGCCGCCGCGTGGAGATGATAACGACCTGCGGGCTGACGGCGCGAATGAATGCATCGCTCGTCGGGGCAATCCCGCCGTGGTGCGGCATGACCAGCACGTCGGCGTGCAGGTCCACCTGGCCGGCCAGGGCGCCGTCGAGCAGGCGGCGTTCAGCCAGTTCGCAGATGTCGCCGGTGAACATCACCCGCCGCCCGGCGAACGAAACCCGCGCCACTTGCGACGTGTCGTTGACGAACTTGTACGGCCACCGGTCCGCCCAGGCCGGCGGCCAGAGCAGTTCCACGCCGCACGAACCCGCTTGGCGGCGCAGTCCCGCGCTGCCCGGGCGCAGCGGCACGCCCTCAGCCGCCAGCAGTCGGCCGAGCCGGATGATCTGCCATTGCTCGCCGCCCTGCCCCGGCGCCAGGATGGCCGACGGCGAGGCGAGCAGTTCCCGCCCGGGAAGCAGCCCCCGCCGGGCCAGGCCGGGGTAGCCGTTGTAGTGGTCGATGTTCGGGTGCGACAGGAAGGCGGCGTCGATGGTCATCGGCGTCAGCCAATCCCGCCGGCTGGCCAGGAACGGCATGACGACCTGCTCGGCCACGTCGGTCTGGCTGGCGGAGCCGCAGTCGAACAGGAGCGTGCGGTCGTTCGGCGTGCGGACGACCTGGCACAGGCCATCGCCGACGCTGAGCACCGTCACGTCCAACTGCTCCGGGCGCCGATTGCCCGCCGATGACCAGGCCACCGCGATCGCGGCGGCCAGCACGAGCATCCATCGTGTGCTCAGCCAGCTCGGCCGGACCTTCCACATCGCCAGCCAGCCATAAAACAGCACCATGGACACGACGCCCGGGCGGGCAATCGTGACGGACATGCCCGGCAGGCTGTCGAGGAAGTTCACCACCCACAGCACGGACGACGACGCGAAATGCAGCGGGCCGTTCAGCCACGCGCCCAGGCCGGGCAGCACAAGGCTGATGAGCATCTTCACGAAGCTCAGGCTGAGGGCAAACCAGACCGGGATGCCGAGCGCCATCGAGCAGACGATCGACCACGGATAGACGCGATTGAAGTAGTACGCGGTCAGCGGCAGGCCGACGATCCACGCAACCGCCGCGACCGAGAACGCCTGTAGGAACGATCTCGCGCACCACGCGGCCGCGGGCGATGTTGCCATCCAACCCGGCCCGCCGTCCGAGATTCCGGCGTCGGCCCGCAGGACCAGGGCGTGCAGCCGGCGGTAGAACGGCGCGGCGAACAGCACCAGCCCGAGCACCACGACGAACGAAAGCTGGAACCCGGCCTCGAATATCGCGCCGGGCGCGGCCGCCAGCAGCGTCACGGCTGCGACCGCGAGCGCGGTCAGCGCCGCCCCTTGCCGGCGGACGCACACACCGAGGCAGACGACGGCGATCATGATGCCCGACCGCAGGATCGGCGGGCTCGCCTCGGCCATCAGGCAATACAGGATCACCAGCGCCAGCACGATGACCGCCGACCATCGCTGCCGAACGTGGAGCAGCCGCAGGATCACCCACGTCACGCCCGCCAGGATCGCCATGTGCAGCCCGCTGATCGCCAGGATGTGATACGTGCCGGTCCGCAGGAACGGCTGGACGAGCTCGCGCGACCCGTCGCCCTCCCGGCCGAGGATCAGGTCGTCCAGCAGCAGTTGGTCCTCCCACGTCAGCGGCTCCGCCTCGCCGAGCAGCAGGCCATGCCCGCGCAGCCGGACGCGGTCGATCACCGCGCCCAGCCGGCTGTGCGATTGCGGCGGCACGCTCGAAACGCCCGGCTGGTCGTCCTGCTCCGAGGGCAGCCAGAGCGACGCGAACAGCCGGGAATCGAAGTTCCGCTGGCGGTAGTCGACGGTGCCGGGATTGGGCGCCGGCTGGATCGAGTGCAGGATGCCGGTGCGCTCGAGCCGGGTGCCGGGCTCGATGCTCAGCGCCGGGCCGGCGCAGTGGACCTTGATCCGCCCGGCGCAGGATTGCCACGGCCCGACGCCGTGCCGGATCGCCGATGCGCTAAGCGTGAAGTTGCTGCTCGGATCGGTGGGCCGGCCCGGGAAATCCGCCGTCGTGCGCGACCGCAGCGTCGGGCGGTCTTCGACTTCGCCGCGGACGGTGACGATCTCGCTGTCGGCGATCGGATTCAGGGCGAAGTGATCGGGCTCCAGCGCGTGGCGGTCGAGGCCCATCCGCCAGCCGCCCAGCAGAAACGCCGCGCCGAGCAGCAGCGCGAAGCGAAGTCGTATCGGCCAATCGGGCCACCGGGCAACGAACCAACCGACCAGCAGCGCGGCAATCCCAGCCAGGTAGACGCCGCCGTGCCAGTTCAGAGTGGATTCGCAAGCGATGCCGACGATGAACGCCGCGCCGATGGCCACCAGCGGCGAGCCGAGAACCGCCAGGTTGACCCGCTCGCGCCAGGGCATGTGGAACAAACTCCCCTTCTAACGGAGTGATGCTGTCGCAAGACGCCGGTGGCCAAGAAAGAATGTCCTTTTGTGGAGTGCGGCGTCAAGCCGCACAGCGGCGCAGGCACCGCTTTCCCGAGGGTTCTCGCACCGCCCCAAAGCGGTGCCTTGCCGCTCCGCGGCTGCGACACCGCACTCCACAAACGGCAAAGACTTCCGTTCATTCGCCATTCGTCGTCGCCTGCTCACCCCACGCGCACGCTGCCCAGCACCGCCAGCGCCCACTCCAGTTGCCTCGCGGGGAACTCCTGCGCCGGATACTTGTCGTTCGCGGGCACCAGCCGGACCATCGACTCGCGCGGGCGATACAGTTTGCACGTCAGGCCGATCTGCCCCGCCAGTCGCACCACCGCCGGGCCGCCGGGCCGGGCCGGCTCGCTCGGGCTGCACAGCACGATCGCCCCGTGCGGGAACATCGGGGCCATCGAGTCGCCGTCGAGCCGCAGGCCGAACATCGGCCGGTAACGGTCCGCCAACTCCGGCGATTCGAGGAACTCGGTGAGTTGGAGGTCGGTGATCGGCTCGGACAACTGCACCAGGCGGACGCGAATCTTCTTCGGCTGCCCCCGCCGCTTCTCGCCGCGCACGCCCGCAGGCTCCGGCGGCAGGTCGAGCACCGCGAGCCTGGAGTCCGCGTCGGAAAGTTGGGCCGCGCGGTGAATCATCTCATCGATGGCAGATGGCCCCGGCGCGTCGGCTGACGCATCGCCGGAGGCTGAGAGTTCCTCCCAGAACCGCGCCCGCCCCGCCGCCGCCCGGCCGAGGATCGGTATCCACTTGCCGAACTGGGCCCAACCTGTCGGGGACGCCGACGGGTGCTTCGCCTTCGCCGCCAACTTGTGCGATTGCTCCAGCAGCGTCTTCTCCGCCAGCAAGTCGAGGAACGCGACGAGCGCCGCAATGTTGTTCGGCCGATCCGTCAGCAGCCGGGTAACTCGTTCGAGGATCGCGCCGTGCTGCACGTTGGCCTCGCCGGCCGGGCCGCTCGCCCGCCGCTCGCCGGTGAGCAGCCAGTAGAGGTCTTCGCCCGTGAGGCGGTGGACCCTGACCAGCAGGCCCGGCGGCGGGACGCGGGTCTTCTCGTAGTTGGCGTAGGTGGAGGCCGTCCGGCCAAGTTGCCGGGCAAACCACGACTGCCCCCGCTCGCCGGCGAACGCCCGCCGGACCTCTGCCAGCCGGCGGCAGATCGACAGTTCGCCATCATCCGGGGTGGGCGTGGGCGAAGGCGAAAAACGGCGAGATTTTCTTATTGACATTTTTACACGTTCGTGTAAATTAGCAACTAATTCGCACGTAATTGTGACCGAAACACCGACCGGCCAATCGGGAGCAGCGCCGATTTCCACAAGCGTGTATGCTACCGCCGGGGCGGTGACATGCAACTCAATTGCGGGGAGGCGGGGCGAAGTAGCATGGGCATCCTGCCCATGGGGTTCACGGGCAAGATGCCCGTGCCACGTGAGGCAACATGGCCGCCTCTTGCGGGGACTGACGTGAGCGACACGACCGAGGGAGATAACGCCGGCGTCCTGCCGGACGATCTGTCAGCCGACCTGCCGCCGGACGCCCCGCCGGATGCCCGGCTGGCGGCGCTGCGGACGGACTTTGATGGCCTGGTCGAGTTGTGTCGCTGGCAATGGAACATGATCCAGCGTCTACGCCGCCATTTCGAGCTTTTGCCACGGAACTGGCCCCGGCCGCCGGAACAGTAGATTGAGGCAGCGGGAGTTGTGCCGATTCGCAGCCGCGAGGCCGTCCGTCGGGGGGCGGCCTCGCGGGGTTGTTGTACGGGGGCGGGGACTCATCGACTCGGATTCCATGCACGATGCTGAATCAAGTCCGCGAAGCGGACGACGGCGTGTGGCCGCCGCCCGCTTCGCGAACTGGGGGTGAGCAGATCGCTCTACCACGTTTCGGCGTGGCTACAAGCGGCCGACCTCTGCACCGGCTTGAAAGCGGGGCCTTCGTCCCGCGCACTCCAAAAGCGGGCTGCGCCCGCATGTCCCAATCGCTCTCGATCGCCCACAGCGACTCCAGGCACTGGAATCGCACCTCGACGCTCTTGTCTTCCAGCCCTTCGACCAGCGCCCCCGCTGCCGACGGCGTGGTCAGCTTGCCCAGCCCGTAGGCGCCCTCCCGCCGCTCGGACTCCTAGTCGGATGTCAGCAGCAGCTTACGCAGCGAGGCCACGCC
>JAQTVL010000145.1 GCA_028706835.1 Phycisphaerae bacterium
GTCAACTACGACAGCCTGGCGTCCTCGCTTCCGACGCGGGTGAACAGCCTGGTCCGCGCCGGCGAGCAACTGCTCGCCCAGCGGGAGTTTTATGGGGCCGTGGTCAGGCTGTCCGAGGCGGCTGGGCTGGACGATCAGAACCCGCTGGTCTGGCTTCGGCTGAGCCAGGCCTATTTCGGCGCCACCGAGTACGAATCAGCCGCCAATGCCCTGCTCCGGGCGATGCGGATATTCCCGTCGGTCGTCACGGTCCAGACCGCGCTGCCGGGCCTGGCGGACGCCGCCGGCCAGACGCTGCTGACCGACCGCCTGGCGCAGCTCCAGCGCATCGCCCAGGGCGCGGACGACGCCCGGCTGTGGACGCTGCTGTGCTACGTCCAGCACCTGTCCGCCCGCCGCGACGCCGCCGTGCGGACGGCGGAATACCTGACCGGCCGAAAGTCGCTGCCGCGCGAATCGGCAGCCTTAGCCAAGTTCGTGCTCGCCGGCAAAACGCCCACCACCCGCCCGGCGGACCGATAATCCCTGCTGTATCCGGTTCCCGCCGCTGCTCATGAACTTCAGTTGCACCTTGGCGCACGCCGATAACGCTAGTATAAGGCACTCGAACGCTCCCCATCCGGAGGACGCCTGTGATACGCTCGGTCGAAATAGAGAATCTGCGCGGGATAAGAAAGGGCAAACTGTCGGACCTGACACCGCTGGTCGTTCTCGTCGGACCCAACAATTCCGGCAAGAGCACCGTACTCGATGCGATACTGATTGGAACTCATCGCCACCCGAGAACTGCGGTGGATTTCGTCACTCAACGTCGTCGAGACTTCGACAATGCTCGCGGGATGTTGCTCCGACGGTCGGGAGACGAACCCGTGGAGTCCGCAACGATCGGCATCAGCACCCCGGTCGGCGACCGTCACGTTACGGTTCGGGGGGCAAACGCCGAATTCACTGACGTGCAACCGCCCGGCGATCTCCAGGCAGCGCCCGAGGTGCGTATGGTCGATCCTGTCGGCGCGGCCCCCCGCACCCCACTGCACATACTCTATACCCAGGCCTCGGAACGAGGATTCCGAAGCCAAGCCAAGAGCCTTGTTCGCGCACTTGCGCCGGAGATACAGGACGTCGAGATACTCAGCCCGGCAAACACACCCATCGTCTACCTGGTTTTCGATGACGGCGCTCGTCCGGAAGGAACCGCTGGGGACGGACTGCGTATGTTGTTGCGTTTGTCTCTCGAACTCGCGGCTCCTGCCGGCTCCGTGGAACTTCTCGAAGAACCCGAACTGCACATGCACCCCGCGGCCATGAAGCAAGCCAGCCGAGCGATTTGGGCTGCGGTCGAGCGTGGCATCCAAGTGATCGCCTCGACACATAGCCTTGATCTTATTGACTCCCTGCTTGCCGAGGCCAAAGTGGAAGAACTCGACAAACTGTCGTTCTACCGTCTCCAGTTGAAACAAGGCATTCTGTCATCAAATAGAATGACGGGGCGGGAAGCAGCTGCCGCTCGCTCTGAGATAGAGGCCGATCTGCGATGAGCGAGACCTACATTCTTTGCGAGGGGTATCACGATCGGGCATTCTGGGACGGGTTGCTTCGGCGGCTTGGTTGTGCCGATCCCGGCCTCAAGGCGGACGGAACCCGTACGATACCCAGGGACCCATGGGGCCTGTTCGTTCGCGGCAGTGGCGAGCACGCCTTCGAATCCCGGAGCAAGGCGTTCATCCGAGTCGTCCCGACAGGTGGCAAGAACAATGTTCTCCGATTTGCCCGACGGCGTCTGGCGGATCGCAGCAGTCAGAAAGCCCTCCCCCGAATGGTCCTTTCCGTCGATTCGGACGTGAATGTCGATGGTTCCCCGAATCCGGCGGCGGGAGTTGTCACCGATGCCGCGGTTGCAGATCTGGCCCGCGAATTCGATGCCGCAGCCGTGGCCCGCTCCGCGGATGAATATGCACTCGACAACGGGGCCACCCTCATCAACGTGATACGTTGGACGGCCGACGACCCTGTGGCCGCCGGCCTGCCGATTCAGAACGCACTTGAGCGGCTGATCTGCGCATCGATTCTGGCAGTCCATCCTGAGCGGGCTGAACCTGTCCACAGGTGGCTGCTGTCGCGGCCAGCACCCCCACCGTCGACCGGCAAGGAGTTCGCCTGGTCGTACGTGGCGGGATGGTACGCCGACCGTGGCGACTACGAGGCGTTCTGCTCGACATTATGGGACGATCCCGCTATCGCCGACCAGTTGATGGGCAGATTGAAGGTTTCCGGCGCCTTGGCGATTGCCGAAGCGATCGCATCCTGACACCTCTCCGGCGCACCCGTCCGACTGAATTCCGCAGTACTTCCCCCCCCCGCGATTTGCCCTATCCCCCGTTGAATTGGACATTTGGGTAAGACAGCGCGTTTATTCTGCCGGGAATGCGCCATGAACAGGATGCAACACATCAAACTGCGCGCAGGTCGCGCCGACGAGGGGCGGCGGTCAGACGGCGGCTTCATGCTTATCGAGGCCGCCCTGACCACCGTCATTGTCGGCGTCGCGGTCGTCGCGCTGCTGGCTGTCATCGGGGCGTCCACCCGCACCAACGGCAGCAATCGCGACATGACCCGGGCCCTGTTTTTGGCCCAGGAAATCCGCGAGGCCATGGCCCCCCTGCCCGCCCGCCAGCCCAATGGGCGTTTCGGGCCGGACGCCGGCGAGACGCTGGCCACCTTCAACGACCAGGACGACTTCAACGGGCTGTCGTGCTCGCCGCCGATCAACGCCCAGCGGCAGACGCTTTCAACGGCTGACTGGTCCGGGTGGCGACAGGAAGTAAGCGTGGCCAACGTCGACCCGAACTATCTGGCGGGGCATCAGACGTTTGCGCCCGGGACAACCGACATGATCCGCGTGACCGTGACGATCCGCCGCGGCACGCTGACGATTTACCAGACATCCTGGCTGGTCGCCGCAGTCGTGGAGGAATGAGGGAGCCGCTATGATACGACCATTCGATTCAGACCGAGCCACTCGCCCCCCGGCTGCCGGAAGCCCGCCGCGGCCCCCCGCTGGGCAAGTCCACCCCGGCATCGCCCCGCCGACACCGGTCAGGCCCCCACCGCCGGCGTTTCTCGCCCGGCGTCGCAGGGGCTTCTCGTCGATCCTGGCCACGTACTACGTTGCGCTGTTCTCCGGCCTGGCGATCGCATACGCCGCGATGTCCGGCATCAACTCCGAGGCGACGGGCAACGCTCGCAAGGAGAACCTCGCCCTGAGCGCCGCGGAGTCGGGCCTGTCGATCGTCCGCTACCACCTGACACAACTGCACGCCGACGGCACGGCCACGCAGGCGGAGATATTCGCCTCCATCGGTGCCATGCTCCAGAACGCATTCAACGGCACGGTGAACCTCGGCGGGCGAACCGTGACCGCCGACGCCGGCCGGGTGTTCCTGCCGGCGGTGCAGGTGGATACGGCTCTGCCCGGCGCGACGTTTGAGGCGGAGATCGTGCCCGACGGCGCCAGCTACCGGTGCACGGTGACCGGGCGATACGCGGGCGTGACCCGGTCGGTTCGCGTCACGTTCGAGGAGTCGCTGGGCCAGTTGGAAAACGGGATCATGAACAATGGGATCGTGTCGCGCGGGTCGGTGAACTTCAACGGGTCAGCGGTGCTCAAGACGAACGTGGCCGGGGGCTGCGGCGTCATGAGCCTGGACCCGACCGCCCAGATACCCGTCCACTTCAACGGTTCGGCCCAACTCCAGGGCGACATCTACATGGTCAAGCCTGGCGTGAACGTCGATGACGTGTTCAACGGCTCCGCCGCGTGGGGCCCGCCCGGTGGGACGAGCTTCCCCGATACCAACGCGGACAACCACGTGTTCTCCGGCATCGACGAGCCGGCCTGGCCGGAGATTGACGTCGCCGAGTTCACCTCGCTGATCAACACGCTGCCGAAGACGACGATCACCAGCAGCACGAAGCTCAACGGCAGCGTGAGCATGCACAATGTGTACATTGCGCCGAACGCCAACCCGCGATTCAACGGCACCGCGACCATTTCGGGGCTGGTGTACATCGCCTACCCCAACAACGTCGTGTTCAACGGCAGCACGAATATCACCGGCGCGATCATCTGCGAGCCGCCGCCGTACGAGCCGTCCGTCACCGCGTCCCCGAATTGCGGCATGAACTTCAACGGGTCGATCACCACCAGCGGCGTGGAGAATCTGCCGGACACGGCTGAGTATGCCGGCCTGCGCGACAAGAAGGGCGCGTTCCTGATCGCCAAGGATTACGACGTCCTGTTCAACGGCGCGATGGGCATCGTCAATGGAACGATGTACACCAGCGGCCTGCGGCTGAACGGCTCGACCACGGGCACCATCCGTGGTTCGATCCTAGTGGATCGCCAGCGTATCCTAACCAAAAACGGATCAGTCAACGTCACCTTTGAGGTGAATGCCGACGCCCAAGCGCCGGCTGGTTTCCGGTTCACGCAGTCCAAGAGGCTCGTCCTGCGGGCGGGCAGTTACCAGGAAGTGTGATCTCCGCTGTATCGGGAGACATGACATGAGCGCGGCATCGAACATCGCATCGGTTCCTCGACTGACACGCCGGCCATTCCGGCGGCGGGGGTTCTCGTCGCTCATCGCGACGTTTTACGTGGCGTTGTTCTCCGGGCTGGCGATCGCGTTCGTGGCATTTTCCAGCCTGAACTCCGCGATCGCCGGCAACGCCCGGGCCGAGCAGGCCGCGCTGACGGCGGCGGAGTCGGGGCTGTCGATCGTGCGCTACCGGCTGTCGGAGATTTCGCTGAACGTCAAGCTCTCGCCGACGGAGTGCTTCGCCGCGATCGGGCAGTCGCTGAGCGATGCGTTCAACGGGACGGTGAATCTCGGCGGGCGGAGCGTGTCGGCGAGCGGAACGCGGGTTTACGTGCCGCCGATCAACGTGGACCTGAACGTGCCGGGGGCGAACTTCGACGCGGAGATTGTGCCGGTTGCGCAGGGCTACCAGGTGACCGTTACCGGCGCGTATGGGACCGTCCGGCGGCCGATTCGCATACTGGTGGTCGAGCAGCTCGGGCCGGTCGACAACAGCATCATGAAGAACGGCATCGTGTCGCGCGGCTCGGTACACATGAACGGCTCCGCCACGCTGCACTCCAACGTCCCCGGCGGGGCGGCGATCATGAGCCTCGACCCGGACGCCAGCCCGCCGATCCACGTGGGCGGTTCGGGCGTGTTCGACGGCGATTTCTACATGGTCAAGCCGGACGTGACGGCCAGCCAGGTGGTCGGCGGGTCGGCGCTGTTCCTTAACCCGGAGACGGGGTACTACGAAAGCAACGCCGCGGCGCACGTGCATTCGGGCGTGGCCGAGCCGCAGTTCCCGCGCGTGAACACCGCGGTGTTCGACCAGTTGATCGCCACGCTGCCGAAGACGACCATCACCAGCGAGAGCGACCTGACGCACGTGTCGACGCTGCACAACACGCTCATCAGGGCGGGCACGAACCCGCGGTTCCAGAACGGCATGACGATCACCGGGCTGGTCTACATCGAATGGCCGAACAACGTGACGTTCGGCGGGTCGGTGAACCTGACGGGGATGATCGTGTGCCAGCCGCCGCCGTTCGAGCCGTCGATCTACGCCTCGCCGACGAACGACATGATCTTCAACGGGGCGATCAACAGCAGCGGGGCGGAGAACCTGCCGGACACGCCGGAGTATGCCGGGCTGCGGTCGCAGAAGGGGACGTTCCTGCTGGCGAAGGATTACGAGGTGCTGTTCAACGGGGCGATGGGGACGGTGAACGGATCGATCTACGCGTCGGACCTGACGATGAACGGGGCGACGACCGGGACGGTGCGGGGGTCGATCCTGGTCGACCGCCGGGTGGAGTTCGTCAAGAACGGCTCGACGAACGTGATGTTCCAGGTGAGCGCGGATGCGCAACTGCCGTCCGGCCTGGAGTTCGACCAGTTCAAGACGCTGCACATGCAGTCGGGCAGTTACCAGGAGTTGTAGGATGACCGGGCTCGCAAACACCATTCGCCGCCGGGCGCGACTGGGCATCTGCCTGGTGGAGATGCTGATCTCGCTGGCGATCACGGCCGTGCTGCTGCTGGCGGTCGGGATCGCGTTCAACGCGAGCTTCGCAAACTACGCGGAGAACCAGGAGATCGTCGATTCGCTCCAGGGCTCGCGGCTGCTGATGCACCGGATCATGACGCAGGCCCGGCGGTCGACGTATCTGAACGTGACCAGTTCGGGGCGGCGGGTGCAGATCGAGACGCCGGACGACGACTACCAGTACATCTACGTGTATGTGCCGGCGACGCAGACGGTGGAGCTGTCGCGGATGAACCTCGCGTCGCTCCAGACGGAGGCGCTCGGCGTGGTCGATCACGTGACGGACTTCGCGATCCCGTCGGCGCAGTGGGTCGAGAACCCCGCCCGGCTGACGATTTCGATGACCGTGCGCGCGGGCGAGAACGACTCGACCCTAAGCGCGTCGGCCGTGCCGCGATCGACGATCGAGTTCTGAATCAGCGTTTCGGCGCGGCGGCGGCCTGCATCTCGGCCAGGGCGGTCGTCACCTGCGGCGACACCTCGAACAGGCTCTCCAGCCCCGTCACGGTGAACACCGACCAGACGGCCGGGGCAATGCCGCACAGCCGGAGCTTCCGGCTGTGGTCGCGCTGGTATTTACGCAGCTTCAGCAGCAGCGCGATGTTGGACGAGTTGACGAAGCTCACGGCCGACAGGTCGATCAGCACGTCGCGGTCGCCGCCGGCGGTCAGCGTGTCGAACAGCGCGTCCAGTTCGTCCGTGAACATCGGATCGTCGGCCACATCCGCCACCAGCACCTGCTCCGACCACTGCACAATGCCCATCGCCATAGCCTCCGTGCCCCTGTCGTTACGTCATCGACTCCGAATGAACCGCTCCGCCGGCAGGCCGAGCCTCTTCGCCGCCGCCGACACTTCGCCCACGAACCGCTGGCCGTCGGTGTAATAACCGGCTGTCGCCCGCAGGCCCGGCCCCACGTGCCCCTGCCAGAAGCGGTTGAGCAGCCGCATGAACACCTCGCGCGTGTATTTGCAGTACATGCTCGCCAGCGCCGCCGGCAGATACGTCACATCGGCCTTGGGCACGAACCACAACTCCACCTCGCGCCCGGCGCCCGGGTCGCTGAGACGATAGCCCGACCGCTCGGCCGATTCCACCAGCACGGTCAGTTGCATGTCCGGCCAGTGCTGTAGCAGCAGGTTGCGGTACGAGTCTCGCCCGCCGTGCTTGTCGCAGACGACCTTGAGGCGGTCGCCGCCGAATCGTGCGATCAGCCGCTGGATCAGGCGGGCCGTGCAGCAGAACAGCATCTTGCCCTTGTTGTTCATCGCGTCGCAGAGCTGGTTGAACCGCGCCTCGCAGACCAGCTCCAGCCCCGCGCCGAGGAAGAACACGTTGCCGCGCTTCATCGCCACCCGCAGGCCGTTGATTCGCGTCGCCAGGTCGTCCTGGCCGCTCTCGACCGGCAGTGCGAACTCGCCGCAGCCGGCGTACCACGGGTGGGCGGCGGCCTGCTCCGCCCAGCCGGGGGCCAGGCGGTCGAGGAACTGCCCGAAGGTCGGGGCGGTCCATGGCTCGTTGGTTGCTGACTCGCCGCCGGGCGCTCGCGGCTGGGTGGCCAGGGTGCCGAGCACGCCGCGCTCCAGTTCGAGCAGCCCCTTGGCGGCGCTGTAGATTTTCTTGGAGTCGTTGATGGCCAGGCGGGCGAACTTCCGGCTGGGCGTCTTGCTCACGCCGCCGCGGAGCCGCTGCCACAGGTCGTCGCCCAAGCCACCGGCCGGCACGTGCCATGCGGTCGCCCCGATGACCAGCGGCCCGAGGATCGGCCCGAAGCCGGCCTCATCCACGCCGGCGACGATGGTCCGCCGCGAGTCAGTTGTCTGGCCATCCGTGGTCATTGGGGCCATGATAAGCGGGGGAAGTGCCGAGTGCCAAGTGCCAAGTGCCGAATGAAGGATCAAAGGGTGCAGCCGGCTTCGGTGGCACGACTAATTCTTCGCCGTTTGTGGAGTGCGGTAGCGCAGCTACCGCTTTGGAGGGCGGGCGCGACGCTGCGCGACCCAAAGCGGTAGCTGCGCTACCGCACTCCACAAAAAGATGGATTGGCAACCATGTCACCAGCTCTTGCCGCAACCAGGATGAAAGAAGGACTTGCGGCAGGCCGAAAGTTGTTTGATTCGGCACTCGCGACAAGGAGAGCTTTCAGCGGTCAGCCACAGCCATCCCGCCGTAGCTGAAAGCTGACCGCTGACCGCTCTCTTTCACCCCGATCGGCCTATGGCGTCGGCGATGCGGGCGACGGCGTCCATGACCTGGGCGAAGACATCGGGTGTGATCGACTGGGCGCCGTCGGTAAGGGCGTGCTCGGGGTCGGCGTGGCACTCGACGATCAGGCCGTCGGCGCCCGCGGCGATGGCGGCCCGGCACATCGCGGGCACGAGGTATGCGTGGCCGGTGCCGTGGCTGGGGTCGACGATGACCGGCAGGTGCGAGACGCGCTTGAGCTCCGGCACGATGGCCAGGGCCAGCGTGTTCCGCACGTAGCTCTCGAACGTCCGAATGCCGCGCTCGCACAGGATGATGTTGCGGTTGCCCTGGCTGATGATGTATTCCGCGGCCAGCAGGAACTCGTCGAGCGTCGCGCTCATGCCGCGCTTGAGCATCACGGGCTTGCTCTGCTGCCCGACCACCTGGAGCAGGTTGAAGTTCTGCATGTTGCGGGCGCCGATCTGGAGCACGTCGGCGTAGCGGGCCACCAGGCCCACCTGCTCGGCCGCCATCACCTCGGTGACGATGGCCAGCCCGGTCTGCTCGCGGGCCTCGGCCAGGTATTGCAGCCCTTTTTCGCCGAGGCCCTGAAAGTCGTAGGGCGAGGTCCGCGGCTTGAACGCCCCGCCGCGAAGCCCGATCGCGCCGCAGGCCTTCAGCCGCTTGGCCATGTCCAGAATCTGCTCGCGGCTCTCAACGGAGCACGGCCCGGCGATGACGGCGATCTTCGGCCCGCCGATGACCGCCCCGTTGCTCAGCGTCACGGCGGTCGGCTCGCTCTTGGTTTCGCGGCTGGAGATTTTGTAGGGGGCCAGGATGGGG
>JAQTVL010000146.1:0-3063 GCA_028706835.1 Phycisphaerae bacterium
ACCCAATGCGCTTATTGTGGACTTCTTCGCGGGCTCGGGAACAACTTACCACGCCACGGCGCTCCTCAATGCCGCATTCGGTGGAAGCCGACGGTGCATTCTTGTGACCAACAATGAAGTAACTGAGAAGCAAGCGAAACAGTTGAACGCGCAAGGCCTCTACCCTGGCGACGATAACTTCGAGAAGCACGGTATCTGCGAATCTGTCAGTTGGCCGCGGTGCAAATACGTCACCCAGGGCCACCGCGACGACGGGACGCCCTTGGCGGGTAATTATCTAACCGGCGGCGCGATGAAGGACGGCTTTACCGAGAACCTTGAGTACTCTCGTCTGGACTTCCTGGACCCCCACGATGTCGCCGCCGGCGACCGTTTCGAGGCGATGCTGCCGATTCTCTGGCTCATGGCCGGCGCGGAGGGCGAGCCGGAAACGGCGCGGGGCTACGGCAAGTGGTTCATCCCGACGCACTCGCCCTATGCCGTGCTGATCCAGGAACAGCACTTCGCGGAGTTCAAGCGGGCGTTGAAGGCCCGCCCGGACGTTGCGCTCGTCTTTCTTGTCACGGATTCGGAGGAGGCATTTCGGGACATGTCCGGCGAATTGCCCGGCCGGTTCCAAACGAAGATGCTCTACAAGAGCTACCTGGACAACTTCCGCATCAACATGGAGAAGCCTTCGTGAAGATTGCACTGATGGATTTTCAGGAGGAGGCCGTCCGCCGGCTCTCGGCGGAAATCCGCTCCGCACGGCGCGAGGTCGCCGATATGAACAAGGCGCAGGCGATCATCCTCAGTTCGCCGACCGGCTCCGGTAAGACGGTCACGATCACGGCCTTGCTGGAACGCATTCTTCAAGGCGATGAAGACTTTTCGGCGGACCCGGAAGCGGTCTTCCTGTGGCTGTCGGATTCGCCGGAACTCAACGAACAGAGCCGGGACAAGATTCTCACGCAATCCAGCGTCTTCCGGGACCATGAGCTTATCGTTGTCGAACCGCCGTTCAGCCGGGAACAATTTGAACCTGGCCGGGTGTACTTCCTGAACACGCAGAAGCTTGGCAGGGACAATCTCCTGACCAAGACGGGCGACGGACGTGATTTCACCGTATGGCAGACCATCGAGAACACGGCCCAGGCGAAGCCCCGGCACTTCTATCTGGTTATCGACGAGGCCCATCGGGGCATGAATCTGACGGCACGGCAGGAGCAGCAGGCGCAGACGATCGTGCAGAAGTTCATCTTTGGCGACCCAGGTGTCGGCTTGTCACCGATCATGCTCGTCATTGGCATCAGCGCCACCCCGGAGAGGTTCGCTCGCGTCATTCGGGGCCAGGGAGCCGCCCGGACAGAACGGCCGTACACAGTGCCGCCGTCGGCAGTCAGGGAATCGGGATTGTTGAAGGACAAGATTATTCTCTATTGCCCGGATCGGGACCAGCCTAGCGATTGGACTCTGCTTTCGGAAGCGGCCAAACGCTGGCGGCGGTGTCAAGGTTCTTGGCGCGCGTACTGCAAGGAGCAGGACATCCTGGCGGTCGATCCCGTGCTTGTGATTCAGGTCGAAGACGCTGCGACAGGTCGCCTGACGCGGACTAACCTGGATCAGGCGGTCGAAATCCTTGAGCGCGAGGCCGGGCATTTCGGCGCTGACTCGCTGGCGCACTGCTTTGAGATTGAGGGCGACATTCCCGCCGGCAATCATCAGATTCGCAAGATTGAACCGTCGAAAATCCAACAGGATTCCGTCGCGCGGGTCGTGTTCTTCAAGATGGCGCTCAGCACAGGATGGGACTGCCCGCGAGCCGAAGTGATGATGTCCTTCCGAAGGGCGCGAGTCCATACTTCCATCGCGCAGCTTGTCGGGCGCATGGTGCGAGCCCCGCTCGCCCGTCGGGTGGAAGGCAGCGAACTCCTCAACACCGTCTCGCTCTATCTGCCGCACTATGACAGGGCCGGCCTGCGCAGCATTGTGGACAAGCTGAACGACCCGGAAAACGCCCCGCCAACCGACGTGGTTGACGGGTCTCAACTGGTGACACTCAGCAAGAGCGGGAAGCACAAAGCGATGTTCGATGCTCTGGCCGACATTCCGAGTTATTCCGTCGAGCGGGTTCCGAAAAGCTCCAATGTCCGGCGATTCGTGAAGTTGGCTCGGCAACTCGCAATTGACGGAATCGACGTTAAGGCTTGGCCGCAGGCAAAGGCCCTGTTGATCGACACATTGACCGGGGAACTTGATCGCCTGCGCCAGGATTCGCGTTTTGCCCGCCACTATCGGCAGAATGAGGTGATCGCGGTCCGCGAAGTGCAAGTCGAGGCCGGGGAGTGGAAGGAAACCGGGGATGAGAAGGTCCGCAAGGTCAAGGCCACGCCGGAAAACATCGACGATCTTTTCGACGTGTGCGGTCGAATGCTGGGCGAGGGTTTGCACAAGGAGTACTGGAAGGCGAAACGGGACAGGGAAGACCCTCAGCGGGCCAAACTTGAACTGCACGGCGTCCTTCAAGATCAAGCGGCATGGAAGCGGCTAGAGAATGTCGCCAAGGAACGGCTCGCGGAACTGTCTGAGCAGCACAAGGCCGCGATTCGTGGCCTGACAACATCCAAGAAAGAGGAATACAACCGCATTCGTCGGCGAAGCAAGGATCCGCAGCCCATATCACTTTTGTTCCCGGATTCATTCGACGTGAAGCGGGAGGGACACGCCTGGCCACATCACCTTTACGTGGACGAAACCGGGAGTTTCGCCTGGGATGCCGACACGTGGGAAGCCGCAGTGCTTGAAAGCGAGATTGACAGCGGGCGCATCGCCGGCTGGCTGCGGAACTTCCCGCGCAAGGACTGGTCGCTGTGTGTGCCGTACAGACGTGGCGGTGAAGAGCACGCGCTCTACCCGGACCTGATCGTGTTGCGACGTGACAAGTCCGGGTTGAAAGTTGACCTGCTCGATCCCCACAACCCAGACTTGGACGACGCTTTCCATAAGGCGCATGGACTTTCCCATTATGCGGAGCGGCACGGCGATTTCTTCGGAAGGAGCGAACTAGTCGCCCTGGACAAGAAC
>JAQTVL010000146.1:3073-9144 GCA_028706835.1 Phycisphaerae bacterium
AAATCAAACGGCTTGACCTTAAGCGGGAAGATGTCCGCGAGAAGGTCAACAGCGTTGAAAACAACGCGCACTTGAAGGCACTGTTCGATGGGTAGCAATCCGGCTCACGCCTGAACACGTCACAATGGCAACCGAGGCCCAGCCGACCGATGATTGGCAATTCTGCCCTCAGTTGAGCCACACGGCCAACTTCTCTCGCGCGACAACGTAGGCCCTAGCCTTGGTGTGGTAGCCCTGGCCGAACCAGATAGACCGCAAGTGCCGGTCGGGGTTCATACCCGCCTGCCGGTAGTCCTCCGCGCACAATTAGCATTCGCCTGCCCTCTGCGGTAAACTGGCAGGCATCGGGACGGCCGACCGATCATCGGCCAAGCGGTCCGGGCGGCGGCAGGGAAATCACCTTCCACCTGTCGCCGCCCGGCCGACCCGAAGCCAAGGAAGGTGGCGGATGGACACGTCAGGCTGGCAGCGCATACTCTCCGAATTCCAGGCCGCTTACGCCCAGCACGGCGACGGTGGTTTCAGCATCTTGGCCGTCGAACACGGCAAGTCTTTTCGCGGAGCATGGTGCAGTTTCAAGTCCGCTGGCGACGTTTTGCTTAGACGTTCGGGAAAAGAGATTGCCGGGATAGGGTTCATGCTATTCGTCGAGGGCCACACCCCTGAGAAGGTCTGGGACGCTTGGCAACCGTTGGCGGGCAGAGCGGGCGCAATGCTGGGTGCGACCGAGATCGCGCAAACACGGGTTCTCGGAGAAGAAGACGCCCAGGGGATGTGGTGCGCCTTCCTCATGCGTCGGCTATGCGAGGATGGAGCATTTGTCGGTCGGTACGAAAATGACGATGACTTGGCACGGAATCACGTCCGCCTCGGCGGGATAACCGAACTGACGCACCTAACGGTTCTACGGAATCCTTTCGGTGCATCGGTTCGGGCGATACAGGGACTGGTCTCAGGTCGTGATATCGCTGCTGGCCAAGACGCTCAGTCGCGGGGGCGAGAGGGCGATGGACTCTTGCAAGCCGCCGAGGCCGGTGCGTTGCCAACAGCCATGCACGGGGAAATCAGAAGACGCTATGACTACGACGAACCGCTCGGCGGGCAGAGCCCGCGGCCTTATATGGAGCGGCTTTTCCCGACGGGATTGGATGAGGCGACCCGGAACGACATCGAGCAGATCGCTCAAAACCCGCACACGGTCGGGATTGACACGTTGAGGAGACTCACAGACAAGTGGATATGGGAACTCGACAATATCGACCTGACCGGCGGTGACATGCTCGATTGCGATGAAGTGGAGTATGATGCGTGGGTGAAGGGGGGCAAGTCACCGGGCAAATCGCCGCCCTTTCTTTGGGCCACGATTGCCTATGCTCTGTATGACGCGATCCTTGACCGTGGCCTGAGCGGGCTGATCCTGGACGATTTCATCGACAATGTTCAGAGCGACGTGCTGATTCCGCCGATCATGCGGTGCGAAGTTCGACTTCTGGCACTGAGTTTCTCTGAGAGGGTGTGTCACGAATGGACCAAGGCTCACCGCGACGCACATGCAGCCGGCCAGGTTTCTGCCCATGTTCAGGCGGACACCAACGCCGCCCCAGCCCCCGGCGCGGCGAAGATGTCACCGGGGGCGACTGCGACGACGCAACCCGATGACGGCGAACTACAGATCGTCAGGAACGCTATTGCCAAGGCCAGAACCACCAGCGGAACCGCTGATGATCCGAAGGCCAGCGATGTTGTCAAATGTGCACAGATGAACCCGTCACGTTGCCGCCGGATTCTCAGGCTGCTCGAAAGCCAAGGCGAGTACTGCGGCTTCGCCAGAAGCCGGCCCGCCAAGTACAGAACTTTAGAACCATAGCGGAACGCTAGAACCTTCGCCCACCGCCGGATCGTGTGCTTTACTGAAATCGTGCGGCCTGCCTGAATCAACAGCCGCACACAGGAGAGCACACGATGCTGAGTTACTTCAACACCCGCAAGGCTGCCGACCGGCTTGGCGTCAGCGCCAGCAGGTTGTCACGCGCAGTATGGCTCGGGCGAATAGTCCCGCCGGCCAAGTCGCCAGAGGGTAGTTTTCTCTGGACCGACGACGATCTCCGCCGCGCCGCCTGGGTCCTGTGTCGCCGATCGTTGGAGGATATTGAGCGGGGGCGAAAATGAGCAGCCATGCCGAAATCTTGAACGCGGCGCTAGTCTATGCCGCACGTGATTGGGCTGTGTTTCCCTGCCACACGGTCAACCAGCGTGGCGTGTGTAGCTGCCAGAAGGGCGATAAATGCAAGACCCCCGGCAAGCATCCACGAACCCCGCACGGCCTGACTGACGCGACGACGGACCCCGCCACGATTCGACAGTGGTGGACCCAATGGCCGGACGCCAACGTCGCGATTCTCGGCGGTCGAGAATCAGGGTTGTGGGTTCTGGACATAGACCCCCGGCACGGCGGCAACGAGACCTTAGCCGCCCTGGAGGCCGACCACGGCCCGCTGCCTGAGACCGTTGAGTCGCAGACCGGTGGGGGCGGCCGACACCTGTTGTTTCGTCACCCTGGCGACCGCCGGATCAAGAACGATGGGGCGGGCAAACTGATCGGCCCCGGTTTGGACGTACGCGGCGACGACGGGTACATCATCGGGCCGCCCAGCCAGCACAAGAGCGGGCGGACGTACTGCTGGGAGCTTTCCAGCACGCCCGATTCGATGCCGCTGGCTGATGCCCCCGACTGGCTGCTGGCGATGGTTAGAGAGCCCGACGTGCTGCCGGCCAAGACGAATGACACAGAGAGTGAGAGAGCCGGAGAAACGGAGAAACGGAGCAATTGCTCTGTCTCTCCGTCTCTCTGTCTCTCTGTCTCTGCTCTCCCTGCTGAGGTAATTCAGGCAATCGACGCCACCTCGCCGAAAATGCCCGGCCAGCGAAACTGCGCGATCTTTGAATTCGTGCGAGCGATGAAGGCGGTCTATCCCGATGCTGACGCTCGACCGCTTGAACCGGCCGTTCAAGCTTGGCACGCCAAGGCCCTCCCGAATATCGACACGAAGGATTTCGACGACACCTGGGGCGACTTCCTCTATGGGTGGGACCGGGTGAAGTTCCCGCGAGGGACTGGTCTACTGCATGAATTGTTGGCCCGTGCCGACGCCGCCGATCTGCCTGCCGGAGCGGAGCGATACGGGGAGGCAACCCGCAGGCTGGTTAAGTTCTGTCGGGAATTACAGAGCGGCGTAGGCGACGCGCCGTTTTACCTGGCCTACAGCAGCATCTCCGACCTGTTAGGCATCGACCGAAACGCCGCATCCCGCCGGCTGCGGGTGCTGGTGGCGGATGGCGTGCTAACGGTGGCACAAGCGCACACCGCGATCCGCGCGACGCGGTATCGCTACTGCGGCTTCGGACAGGGCCAGACCAAGCGTTGACCGACAAGTATGGGCCGGATGGATTTCGATCCGACGAGTAGAGGAGAAGCATGAACGACCAGACAACAACTCCGGCCCCAGCCACGTCGCGGGCGGCGACCAAGGAAATCGTGCCGCTGGCGCTGTCCGACGTGCAGGCGGCAGCGCTGCTGGGCATCAGCAGAGGACACCTGTGGACCCTGAACAGCAGCGGGCGGCTGCCCGCGCCGGTGAAGTTGGGGCGATCTGTCCGCTGGATTCGCAGCGAGCTTGAATCATGGCTGGCGGCAGGCTGCCCAACCCGCGACTGCTGGCGGGCGATGAAAGAAAAATGACATTTACTTGACAGATTCCTAGCATCGGCTATGAATAGAGAGCATGAAGACGACCAGCGACAACCTGAGTGACCAAATCCGCAAGGCGATTGCCGATAGCGGGCTGACCCGCTACGCAATTTCAAAGGCGACCGGAGTAGGGCAAGACATCCTGTCGCGGTTTATGACCGGCAAGGGCGGGCTGACGCTGGACACGCTGGAAAAGCTGGCCGGCCCCTTGGGAATCAAGATCATCATCGGCAAGCCCACGATCAAGCCGACCAGCAGACACAGAAAGGCGCGGTGAATCATGCGAGTATTCAAGGCCACCTACAACGCGGGCGACGGCAAGACCGGGGAAGCGGAGAATTGGGCAGTCGAGTTCCGCGACCACAACGAGCCGACGCCTTGCGTCCGCCGCATAACGGGCTTCACCAGTAAGTCCGCGACGGAAGAAATGGGCAAGAAGATCGACGCGCTGGTGGGCTACTACAAGGCATCGGGCGGACAGACCGACCCTGCGCTTGCGGGCTGGCTGAACACGCTGCCGGACCGCGTGAAGCGCTACCTCGTCAAGATCGGGCTGCTGGACGCCCGCCGGGTGACGACCAGCAAGACGCTGGCGGACCACCTGGCGGACTTCAAGGCGGCGCTGCTGGCCAAGGGCGCGACCGTGAAACACGCCGAGCTTGTGACGGCAAGGGCGACGGCCGTAGCGACCGGCTGCAAGTTCAAGTTCTACAGCGACATTTCCGCGTCCGCCGTAATGACGTTCCTGACCGGGCTGCGGGCGGACCGCCCGAGACTGGCCAAGCGGACCCGCAAGCCGATGCTCGATGCGCAGGGCAACCCGATCATGCGGCCGGGCATCAGCGCCCAGACCAGCAACTTCTACCTCATCGCGATCAAGAGCTTTTGCCGGTGGATGGTGAAGGACCGGCGGGTGACGGAATCGCCGATCGCGCACCTTGACGGGCTGAACGTGCGAACCGACCGGCGGCACGACCGCCGGGCGCTGACGGCGGACGAGCTTCGCCGACTGCTGACGGCAACGGAAGCCGAACCCGTCCGGGCGGGCATGACCGGGGAAGACCGGGCGACGCTATACCGTGCAGCGGTCGAGACGGGATTGCGGGCGGGCGAGTTGCGCAGCCTGACGCGGGCAAGCTTCAGTCTGGACGCCAAGGCCCCTACCGTGACCGTGGCGGCGGCGTACAGCAAGCACCGGCGGGAAGACGTGCAGCCGCTGCCGGCGGGGCTGGTCGCGGTCCTGCGCGGGTTCCTGGCGAACAAGCTGCCCGATGCGCCGGTGTTCAACATGCCGATTGTGAACTTACTGGCCCCGATGTTCCGCGACGACCTGGCGGCGGCGGGCATCGAGTATCGCGACGATCAGGGGCGCGTCGTTGACTTCCACGCCTTGCGACACACGTACATCAGCAACCTGGCGGCGGGCGGGGTTCACCCGAAGACGGCGCAGCAGTTGGCGCGGCATTCCACGATCACGCTGACGATGGATCGATACTCGCACACAGTCCGGGGGGAACTGTCGGCGGCCCTGACGGCCCTGCCCGACCTGTCGGCCCCAACGAGCGAAGCGGCGCGGGCGACAGGGACCGACGGGCGCTTGGCGTCCTACTTGGCGTTTTCGGACGCACAGCACGCGTCAGGCGACGACAGCAGCGGGCGCAGAATCGGGGTTGTCGATTTCGCGGCAAGTGCTGGTAAACAAGCGGTAAACACCGTAGAATCAGGGCCGCGAAGTGCATCCCGGAGGGATGGCCGAGCGGCTGAAGGCGACGGTCTTGAAAACCGTTAGGGCCCTCACGGGTTCTCGGGGGTTCGAATCCCCCTCCCTCCGTTCTTTCTTGACCTGAACTCACGCCCATCACTTGGAGCACCATGTGACGAGAGACAGGAACCGTCTCCCCACAGTCGTCGCGGCCAGCCTTGCCTCCGTCGCCATGTTCGCCATCGCCGCAATCGGCCAACCGGCGTCGCGCCCGGATGCGAAAAGTGCGCCGGCGGCCATCAAGGCGCAGATGGACGAACTCTGGCGGCGGGCCGTGTGCCAGCTCAGCGACGTCCACGAGCCCGCCGAGAAGCAGGCGGCCGTCCCCAAGGATATCGGCAACGTGCCCGTCGTCACGCCGCGGGTCATAGACGGCAAAGGCCGGCTGCTCTGCTACGCGATCGACGGGCCGATCATCTGGGCGGCGGACGACCCGACGCTTTTCCGCATCGACCCGCGGGCAGCAGAGAACGTCCAGCGATTCACCGCAGCGGAAGGCCTGCCAGACGAGGCGATCCAGGCGATGGCTGTCGCGGGCGACGACCTCTGGCTGATTACCCG
>JAQTVL010000147.1 GCA_028706835.1 Phycisphaerae bacterium
GCCGCGCGAATTGCCCGCGATCGCCCGCCGACCACCCGCCGCCGTGAACGTACACCACCGCCGGCGCCGGCTGGCTTCGCCAGTTCAGCGGGCGGTACAGCGTGCCCGACAGCTCGACGCCGTCGATCCGGCGATCGACGAGCAATTGCTTGTCGAAAGGCTGCCCCGGCCGCCCCGGCTTGTCGTAATCCTGACGCTCGGCTTGGAAGATTTCGTCAAACATGATCGGAAGTTTAGCAGGCAAAGGGCCGACGGCAAGCGGGATCGCCGCGGCAACACAGATCTCGCCGTACATGAGCAGGTGGTCCGTCGAGTCCTCCATGGCCCGACGAACCACCCGCGCTTGAACCGAACGCCGAATCCGTGACGCCCGGGTTATCTCGTCAATTCGTTCTGGAACCGCTGAATCACCTCGCGGGCCGGCTGCTTCATCACGCCCGCGCTTGTTTCCCATTCCAGCAGCAGGTCGTCGGCCAGCCGGGCGTCGATCCGCCGGCAGGCCTGGAGCACCGTCGCGTGGTTCTTGTTGCCCATGTACTTGCCGATGTCCGGGAAACTCAGCCCGGTCATCTTGCGGGTCAGATACATCGCCACCGACCGGGCCGTGCTCACCGTCTGGCTCTTACGCGACGAGTGCAGATCCGCCGGCCTCAAGCCGAAGAACGTCGACACCATCGCCTCGACGTCGCCCAGGCGGACGGCCGGCGACACCGTCGAGATGTGGTCAGCGAGCATCGTCCGCACCCGGGCCACGTCCAGGTCGCCGTTGTGGCCGTTGTCGACGGACCGGTAGGCGAGCAGCTTGAACAGGGCGCCTTCCAGTTCGCGCACGTTGTCCTGGATGTTGTCGGCGATGAAATCGAGTATCTCGTCGCTCAGCGTCATGCCCAGGCCGGCGGCCCGGCGGATCAGGATCTGGCGCCGGGTCGCGCGGTCCGGCTTTTCGATCTTGGCCACCATGCCGGAGACGAAGCGGTTGACCAGCGGCTCGGCCAGTTGGCCGATCAGCTTCGGGTGGGCGTCGGAGGCCATGACGACCTGCCGCCCGCCGCCGGCGATTTCGTTGAACGTGTGGAGGAATTCCTGCTGGGTGGCCTTCTTTTCGGACAGGAAATGGACGTCGTCGATGACGAGCACGTCCACCTGGCGGAACCGGGCGCGGAACCGGTCCACCTTCTTGGTCTGGATCGCCCAGAGGAACTGGTTGGTGAACTCCTCGGCTGACGAGTACATCCACTTCACGCCGTGGTCGCCCAGGGCGTTGCAGATGCCCTGTAGCAGGTGCGTCTTGCCAAGCCCGCAGCCGCCGTGGATGAACAACGGGTTGAACTGCTTGCCCGGCGAGCGGGCCGCCTCGGTGGCGCACTTGTAGGCTAACTCGTTGCACGGCCCGACGATGAAGTCGTCCAGCTTGAACTTGGACTGCCACTTGCCATCGCCGTTGTGGTTCTTGCCGTTGGCCGGCGGCGGCGTGGCCCGGTCGATCTGCCGGGTGACGGAGTCGGCCTGGTGATCGAGCTGCCGCTTTCGCAGGTTGGCGAAAAGGCTAGGGTCGACCACGGTATGAATCTGCGGCGATTTTCCGAGGACTCCGGCCGCGGCTGCGGTGATGTCCTCGGCGAAATGCCGCTCGATCCACTGTCCGATGAACTGGTTAGGCACGTTGACCTGGAGATGGTCCCCGTCGAGGCGGAGCCGGGTCGAGTTTTTGAACCACACCTGGTAGCGGCGCGGCCCGACCTGGTCCGCGATCAATTTTGAAATCTTCTCCAGGCAGCCTCGTGTGTCGGCGCTCACACCAGACTCCTTAGGGTTCGTTGGCTCGTTGCGAACAGTCCCCGCGCGACAGACCCGCAAACTTCACGCGCGGATTCCGTCGCCCCTGGTCCGACATGCGCCCATCTCTCGCATCAAAATCAACCGCCGACAGAGCAAACGAGGCGACGAAAAATCTCCCGCAAAAGAACCCGGGGCGATCCTTCGATTTCTGGTTCGGTCTGGCAGCCCTTCCGATCACATCGATGGGTGTCATTCACTCACAGCGGATGCGATTCTACTTAGTGCGAAGCCGTCGTCAATAAGGGAGGCGCGGGATTCTTTTCCACCGATCCACAACTGACGCAGGCACAACAGTTGAGCGTCAAAAGATTTTTCGATCGCACCGGTTATCCACACCCCGCTCAGCCGGTGTGGATAACTGGTGCGTCAGCCGCCCGACGCCTCCGCGATCAGCCCAGGATGGCCCCATTCATCGGAAAATACAGTCTCCGACAGCGGCCGGCGCGTTCGCGGCTCGACCTCCGCCGCCCGAAAGTCCTCGGGCAAATCGTCGGCCCGGCCGATGTAACCGATCGCGATTCCGGCCACGGGCTCGAACTCGGGCGGAATCTTGTACGTCTTGCGGATCAACTCGTGCTCGATGCCGGCCATCTGGTGCGCATACAGGCCCAGCGCCGTCGCCTGGAGCACCAGTTGGCCGCTCGCCAGGCCGACATCGTGCTGCCAGACCGGGTTCGGCTTGCCGTTCCGCGAAAAGGTCGGCCTGCCGATCGAGAACATGAGCACCGGCGCCAGTTTGGCCCACTGCTGATTCTTCGGCACGAGGCACGCAAGGGCCTTGCTGAACCGCTTGCGGTCTTCCCTGCGGGCAACGACGTATCGCCACTCCTGCTCGTTGTAGGTCGACGCCGCCCACTGGGCGGCGGACAGGCAGGCGCGAAGGTCGTCTTCCGAGACGGGCCTGTCGCTGAAGGTCCGCGGGCTCCATCGCCTGCGGACAACGTCGAGCACGGGCGGATCGAGCGGGGCGAGTTTGATGAGGTCGTCCATGGGGTTCTCCCGTTGTTGTCGCAAGTGTAGGCAAGAGAACGACAAGAAGCCACCCGTGCGTATCCAGCGGTGGTGAGTCATCGGCCCTCGCTTCGTCGACCGAATGCCGGTAGCATATCTACCTGCCTGTGAGCATATTCCTGCGGCGACGGGGCTGGGTGGACTCGATGGCCACATACCAACGTCGCTGTTGCTCGTCCAGACGGATCAAGAACACGTTGACCCGCCGGTGCAAGGCTTTGCCGGGATGATCGCCCGGCTGCTGGCAGGTGGGGCATTGGCAGGTATGCACGGGTGCCTCCGGCACAGGGATGCGAGCCGATCCGTCAGCTCACCACAGACTATCGGCAGTCCCCCCCGTAGAATGCGGAGTTGTTCTTGCACAGCCCCTAACCGCCCTCGGCTACCCGATTGGCATCCGATCCACTTGCGTAGCCGCACGACCGCGATACACGTGTCCGAAATACGCCGGATGTTGCGTTCGGGAAACGTTGATGTTGTTTTTTGTAAACATTCCGCAAAACCCGACAATAAGGAAGAAGTTCCAAAAGCACGCAAGCAACGGGGTTTACAATTATTCCGTGGGTACCCGAGTCGCTCTGGCACGCGATTTGCAGTAAGTGAGAGCGGACGAGCGGCCAACTCGTCCGAGAGAGAGAAGGGACATACCACTTCTGCCGCGTTGTTTCGCGGTAACGTGTGACGCCTGTAGCCAGCAGGCGGCCACATTCCGGTCATGTCCCATCCACGTTAGACCCAGTGGAGGGATGAAGTGTACACGCACCACGATCCGACGCCTTTGCAGGACATCTGCGCCGAGATCGGCCTGGTTTCAGCGTCAGGCCGATTGCAGGACGTGCTGACACTGGCCGAGGCTGTCGCCCGTCGACAGACCACCGTCATGATCCTTGGCGAATCGGGCACGGGCAAGGAAATGATCGCCCGGCTGATTCACGCAAGCAGCGCCCGACGCGAAGGCCCCCTGGTTCCGGTCAACTGCTCATCTCTGATGGGCACGCTGTTCGAGAGCCAACTCTTCGGCCACGTCCGCGGCGCATTCACCGGGGCGATCACCGACACGATCGGCTTCTTCCAGGCGGCGGACACCGGCACGCTGTTCCTCGATGAAATCGGCGACCTGAACTTCGAGCTGCAATCCAAGCTGCTTCGCGTGCTCCAGGACAACTACGTGATTCCGGTGGGCAGCGTGCGCCCGAAGCCGGTGGACGTCCGCGTGCTGGCGGCGACGAACTGCGACCTGCGCGAGCGGGTCCGGGATGGCAAGTTCCGCGAGGACCTGTTCTATCGCCTCAACGTCATCACGATCGAGGTGCCGCCGCTGAGGGAACGGCGAGAGGACATCCTGCCGCTGGCACAGTATTTCCTGAAGAACCTGGCCGATTTCTATGAAGAGCCCGTCAAGCAACTCGGAGAAGACGTGGCGAAGGTCCTGCTGGAGTATCGCTGGCCGGGCAACGTCCGGCAGTTAATCAATGTGATCGAGTACGTGGTAACGGTTCAACCAGGGCAGGCGGTGCTGCTGCCTGATCTGCCCGTCGAACTGTTGCGCGACATTGAACGGCAGGGGACGAGCGGCGGCTTCCGCACGCTGGACGACCTGGAACGCGAGCACATCCGCCGGGCGATGGAATTAGCGGCCGGCGAAAAGAGCGCCGCGGCTAAGATGCTCGGCATTGCCCGGCCGAGGCTTTATCGAAAGATGCGGAAGTACCGACTCGAGCAGTCGGCTGAATGAGCGAATAACCCCATCCTCCGGTGGCCAACCGGTGGATCGCGGGAGGCAGTGAGAGAGGCTTGGGGATGTTCATTCCTCGAGCCCGCTATCGGTGACCAATCATTTCGCAGCCAGCTCCAAAGCGAGGGCCGGCTGGATGTCTGTACCGGCGTAACAAAACGGTACGCCCTCGCACTTCGTTACAGCAGTACTTCCGCAGCCAAATCACCGTGTATCGGGGCTGATCCATAGTGTGCAGCCGTGTATCGGAAACGCACACGTCGATCCCTGTCACTTGTGGCCTTCCCGGATATTCCGCAGAACTTTATGGAACATAAGTAATGGCGCACTATGTCCTTACGGACTATGTCCTGGGTATGTCCCTGGTGTTTTTTCCGATCTGGCATGGGATTTGCTCTTAGTAAGACGTGTGCGGCAGAGTTGAGGACGGGCCGCACGCCCGGGTGGAGGCCCGGCGTGGCGAGCGGACCCAGATGCCTTGTCCATGGGTGATGGTGATTTGTGAGAAGCACGGTGTTGATCGCCGACGCGGAAGGCGCGGCGGTCGTGCCGGGGGCGGTTCGAGAGCGATGGGACTGCCTTCACTGGGTTTTTGAAACCAGCGGCACGACGGCCTTAGCCAGGTTGCGAACCGGAGTTCGGCCGCAACTAGTCATTATCAACCTCCAACTGCCCGACCAATGCGGGACGGAGTTGGCTGAGAGGTTGAAGAAGGGTCGCCCGGGGCTTCCGTTGCTGGTCACGAGCAACGTGGCCGGGGTGCTCGGTGAGCGGGTGGCCCGGTCGCTGGGGGTGGTGGCTTATCTTGTTAAGCCGCTGAATGCAGTTGTGCTGGATCAGGTGCTGCGTTCAGTTCTGCGAATGTCCGACAGTGCCGCGGAACACGCGGTCGGGTCGGACACGGTGGGTGGAGAGTAGTCTGTTTGGCCGGATGAGGATGTGGGACTGCTCAGGCTCGATTCTTTTTGCGGGGGCCTGGAGGCGGATGTGCGAAGATTGATTGTCTGGGCAAGTCCGATGCTGGGTATCGTGCTGGGCTTTGGCGGAATTCTCGTGTTTCGCCAGCAGCCGAGAGTCGAGGCGGATACGCCGAGTTTCCCGGTGCCTGCGGTGAGCGTGCCTGCCAGTCGCCCGGAAGCGACGTTGCGGAAGCACGGCAGCGCTCAACCCGAGAATGTGGTGACGCAGTCGCGGCCTTGAACGACAAGTAAATAGCGGCCGGCCGGGTCGGGAGAGACCGGCGGGCCGATAGACGAACCACCTTCTCTCTCACTGGCCTCCCGCGAGGTCGTTCCACGATTTCGCGGGACTTGAAAATGATCCGGCGGTCGGCGCAGCACCGGGAGAGACGACCGCCGGTTGACGAACCACCTTCTCTCTCACTGGCCTCCCGCGAAGTCGTTCCACGATCTCGCGGGACTTGAAAATGATCCGGCGGTCGGCGCAGCACCGGGAGAGACGACCGCCGGTTGACGAACCACCTTCTCTCTCACTGGCCTCCCGCGAAGTCGTTCCACGATCTCGCGGGACTTGAAAATGATCCGGCGGTCGGCGCAGCACCGGGAGAGACGACCGCCGGTTAGCGAACCACCTTCTCTCTCACTGGCCTCCCGCGAAGTCGTTCCACGATCTCGCGGGACTTGTATCGGTCGTGCGGCAAATGCCGAGTGTGCTGGGGGGCTGGCGAGTCGGCCAGTCGATACGAACGCCGGCTGGCGTCCGGTTTCTTGGTGTTTTGTATGGTTTTTTCTTGAATTACAATTTGCGTGTGTGTCGACCGTTCAACTCCATTCGGTACCGTAGTTTACACCATTCAGACAGCCCGATAGGTCATCTTCGCTGAGGCCGCTCACCAACTTTATTCTTGCATTTGGGAAAATCCGGTGTTCAATATACCGTGCTGCCCTCCGATTGCTTCGCAATGAAGCAATCACTCATGGACAAGGCGAACTGGTCCCTCCAGACTAGCTCGCCTTTTTTATGCGCCGCAGTGCTGACGAATAGCCGGTGGAACTCGCGGGGGGGGGGGCCATCCTGGGCCGGACCTTGGCCCACTTCTGGGCAGCGGGATGCGTTGGGATCGTCACCACGCCGAAGCGATGATGGCCGTGGCGGCTTTGGATCACAGCCATCTGTGGCTGGGCTGCTGGACCGAGCAGCGCCGCGCGGTCGCATAGTGCCAGAAAGCCCGGCCACACCCCATTGCACCTCCCGTCGGATTGGGATTGAACATTTTGCGGATCAGGCGCATAGTAAGGGTTTACGAGTCAGGTGGGACGGTAACTTTTGATGTGTCGGAGCGCGGCGCGGTGAGCGCCGCCAAGGCGCGGCAGGCGTGCGTTTAATCGTCATCATCCATTTCTCTTCCGCGTTCGGCTGCCGGCGGTATCTGGTTCAGGCGACACCCGATCGTGCCGATAGTGGCGAAGGCTGCGGATGCGGTGCATGTACCGTCCGTGGCTCCGCCGCCCTCAGGCCGTGGTGACCGCCGTCGAACCACGGGATCGATAATGCCATTTGCCAGCGCAAAACTTGTCGTCATCCAGGGCCCGGACAAGGGCCGCACGTTCGAGGCCGCGGCGCCGGGCGTCCTGATCGGGCGCAACAGCGGCGACGTGCCCATCTCCGACAACACCGTCTCTCGCCGCCACGCCGAGATCCTGTGCGAGGCCGGCAACTGGGTGCTGCGCGACCTCGAGTCCGCCAACGGCACGTACGTCAACGGCGTCAAGGTGGCACGCCCGATCACGCTCAAGCAGGGCGACCAGGTCCGCATCGGCGGCACGCTCCTGGTCTTCGGCGGCAGCGAAGTCCACGCCGGCATCTCGTTGCGGCCGGAGCATCACGAGGACCTTGTCAGCCTCGACAGCGGCAAGCTGGTCGACTCGGCCATCCTGGCGGCGCTGCCCAGCAACGAAGACAGCGTCATCATGGCCTCGCCGGAGTCGGCGGAGGCGATGGGCAACCTGCGCGTGCTCTATCAACTGAGTTCCGCCATCGGGTCGATCTTCGACACCGACCAGTTGCTCGAGCGCGTGATGGACCTGATCTTCGACAAGGTCCGCTTCGAGCGCGGCTTCGTGCTGCTCCGCAAGGATGTGGCCAATGGCGGGGTGACCGGCCTGGGCGGCAACGGGCACAGCGACGAGGAGGACAACGCCGGCGCCCTCGTGCCGAAGATCTTCCGCTATGCCAACGCCAATGCCCAGAACAAGATCACCATCAGCCGGACCATCGTCAATCACGTGCTCCGCCGCCGCGAGGGCGTGCTGTGCAGCAACGCGATGACCGATCAGCGGTTCACCAAGGGCAAGAGCGTCCACAATTACGGCATCCTCTCGGCCATCTGCGTGCCCATCCAGGCACGGGATCGCATCCTCGGCGTGATCCACATCGACTCGTCCGTGGCCACCAGCAGCTATTCGCAGGACCAGCTTCGGCTGATGACCGCAATCGGCTATCAGACCGGGCTGGCGATCGAGAACGCCCAGCTTTACCAGGCGGGCGTGCGGGCGGAGCGTCTGGCGGCGGTCGGCGAGACGGTGGCGGTGCTCTCGCACGCGATCAAGAACATCCTCCAGGGGCTTCGCGGCGGGGCGGACGTCGTCGAGAAGGCGCTCCAGGACAGCTCGATCCAGAAGGCCCGGGTCGGCTGGCCGATCATCGAACGCAACCTCGACCGGATCTACCTGCTCGTGATGAACATGCTGGCCTATTCCAAGCAGCGCGAGCCGCGCACCGAGCCGGTGAACCTGAACCACATCGTGACCGAGGTGCTCGAACTGGTCGTGCCGCAGGCCGACGAAAAGGGCGTCCTGGTCATGACCGACCTCGACACGCTGCCGGCCATGCCGCTGGACCCGGAGGGCGTGCACCAGGTGGTGATGAACATCCTGAACAATGCGCTCGAGGCGGTCGAGCCGCCGAACGGGACCATTCAGGTCCACACCCGCTACGACTCGATGATGCGGCAGGCGAGGCTGATTATCAGCGACAACGGCGTGGGCATCGAGCCGGACCGGCTTGGCCGGCTGTTCGTGCCGTTCGAATCCAGCAAGGGCCAGTCGGGCACGGGGCTTGGGCTGGCGGTGGCCAAGAAGATTGTCGAGGAGCACAACGGCTCGATCGCCGTCCAGAGCACCCTTGGCGAAGGCACCACGTTCACGATCGCGTTCTCATCGCAGCCCGCCGAGCCGGGTGACAAGGATCGCACCCACGGCCCCGCCGTGCGAAGATAACCGAAGCCCTGCGAGGAAGCTCGTCAGCCCGGCCTGGCAACTTTGCCGTCGGGCAGGCGGACCTCGTCTCCGTTGACCAGCCAGCGGAGGTACTCAGGCTGGCCGTTGCGCACGCCCTTCCATACCCGCCGCCAGAGGTACTGCCTGTTGCGGGCGGCCAGTTGGGTGGCCGGGTCGGCGTTGTACGCCGGCGGATTCACCGCGATCCAGGCGGCGTGGCCGTCCATGTAGAGAATGTTCATGCCCAGCGGGTTGTCGTCGGTGATCGTGCTGTGGTTGGTCACCCACGCTTCGCCC
>JAQTVL010000148.1 GCA_028706835.1 Phycisphaerae bacterium
CGACAGGTCCATCCGCTGCCGCTCGTCCTGCGACGGGTGGGCGAACGACATCATCTGGCGGATGATCTTGCCGATGCGGCTGATCTGCTGGCGGAGCGTTTCGACCGCCTTCGGGCGGCTCTGCTCGGGGTGGCGTTCCAGCAACTGGTGCAGGCTGTCCATGCTGGCCAGCGGGTTGGTGATCTCGTGGGCGACGCCGGCAGCCATCTCGCCCAGGGCCGCCATCTTCTCGTGCTGGACCATGGCCGCCTGTTGCCGGCTGAGGCGCGAGGTCATCGCCCGGATGCGGCGGTTCTTGGCCAGCAGGTGGCGCCGCTGACGCCGCAGGTGCTGGGTGATGTGGTTGGCCAGGTAGACCGTCAGCAGCAGCGCGATCACCCACCCGGACAGTATCATTCGTTCGCCCAGCCGCTCGGGCAGGCGCCCGGTGGCGGCCATGGCCGAGGTGAGCATGACGACCGCGGCGGCGGCGCTGGCGTAGGCGGCTGCCCGCGGCAGCAGCAGGCTGGCGAACACCATGTGCAGGACGAACAATCCCAGCAGCGGGCTGAGCGTCGCCCCGCTCCAGAGCGTCAGCAGCGTGAGGCAACTGAGGTCGAGCAGTATCTGGGCCAGGGAGAAGGCGAGGAGGAGCCGTCGGCCGGCCCGCTGAATCGCGCGTGTCAGCAGCAGCCCGAGCAGCCCGTTGTAGAGTGCGATCGCGCCGCCGACGGCGAGCATGGCGACGTTGCGTTCGAACCAGTGCAGCCATTGCAGGTTGACCGCGGCCCCGACGAGGACGGAGGCGGCGGCAATCCAGCGCAGGCGGAGCACCCAGCGCAACTGCGCCAGGAGCAATCCATGGGGGGTGCGCCCGCGCCGCTCGGTCATGGCCACCCTCTCCAGTCGGGGGGAGACGCGGCGTCGGCGGCGGGGTTGTCCTCCACGTCGGCGGATCGCCTCAGATCGAGCATCTTCACGCCCAGCGTGTAGTCGGTCAGGACGATCCGGCGGATGTTGGTGAGCAACTGGACGCACTCCGTCATGCGGTCCAGGCTCTCGCGGATGCGGGCGAAGCATTTCTCGGCGGCCACATTGCCCCGCGTGCTCGGGCCCATCAGGCGCAATTGCAGATCGATGATCGAAGTCGCATTGTTCAACTCGTGGTTCATCGCCATCGCCACCTGCGCCAGCGTCTCCATCCGCCGTCGCTCGTTGGCCCCGAGCTGCGCAGCCAGGGCGTTGAACGCATGCGCCAACTCGTCGAATTCGTCGTCCTCGTTCAGCTCGATGCGGTGATCGAAATTCTCGGCGGCCAGCTCCCGGCTGGCCTGAACCAGCCGCTCGACCGGGCGGACCACCATCGCCGAGACGTGGCCGAGCACCAGCATCGCCACGTTGATCACGACGAGAAAGACGATGCACAGCCCGAGCATCAGCCGGCGGACCGAGCCTATCAGCCGCTCCTGCTCCGCTTTGACCGACTGGTGGGCGACCTCGGCGAGCAGGTGGGCCTGACCGCGTATCCGGGCGGAGGCATCGATGGCCGCCTGGCTGTGCTGGCGAACCAGGTCCGGGTCCAGCGTGGTCGCCATGGCTGCGATATGCTGCTTGAAGGCCGGCACCTGACCGCGGATCGATTCGTAGTGCCCCTGCCCGCCCGACGTGATGGTCCTGCCGTACGTCGCCAGCCGATCCACCCGCCCCTCGAACGCGCCGACCTCGTCGATCAGCCGATCCAGATGGGCGTCCTGCGACAACTGCATTTCGCGGAGCGTGACCTCGACGTCGCCGATTCCGGAGTCGACCTGATCGACGTCGCGGGCGAAGGAAAGAGACGTCTCGTTCAGTCGGTCCATCTGCCCCACGACGCGGTGCAGCCGCCAGGTGGCGCCGACGGCGACGAGAAGGAGCAGAACCACCAGCGAGCCGAGGAACAGAATGAGCCTTCGTCGCAACATGGTGATGTCACTCTTCGTCCGGGCGCGTCGTGTCGTCCGGGCGCGTGGTCCCCGCACATTCGCACCACGGGGCTCGCCCGGCGATGCCCATCTGCTTCCAGGCCGGCCCCAGTTTCTGCACCATCTCGAACACCGGCCGATAGTCCACGCATTCTCGCCGGGCGAAGCGGACGACGCCGAACGCCTTGAGCACGTCGCGCCCGGCTGGGTCGGCGTCCATCGTCAGCAGCGTGTCGGCCAACCGGGCCACCAGCGACCCCGCCAGCCCCGACCGCACCCACAGGACGTTGTCGGGCACCGCCGGGCTGACCGCCAGCCGGCGGAACTTGACGCCGTGCTCCCGCTCCCAGGCGTCGAGGCGCAGGTCCTTGATAGCGCCGGCGCTGACCCGTCCAGCCGCCACTTCCTCCGCCACCTGGTCGTGCGTGCCGACCCAGGCGATCCGCGGGCCGGCGGCGTCGCCCGCCTTCTTCCCGCGGTTTGCCATCAGCATTATCGGGAACAGATGCCCGGCCGTCGTCATGCGGACCAGGGCCACTGATCGGTCGGGGGCGAGGGCGTCGTCGACCGTCTGGATCGGTGAGTTCTCCGGGACGATGATCACGCCGCGATACTCCGCGGGCCCCTTCTCCGTCACCAGGCCGATCACGGCGTAGGCGCCCAGCCGATCCTTCGCGATCACCGCGACCAGCGAGCCGACGAACGCCGCGTCCACGCTGGTGCGCTCCGGCGACATGTCGTCCAGGACCGCCTGGTAGCTGTTCATCGTAACCAGTTCGACGGGGCGGCGGAGCTTGGCGGCCAGGTAGTCCGCCAGCGCCTGGTACCGCGGCCGCTGGATGAAGATGTCACGCTCGGGGATCAGCCCGATCCGCAGCGGCGGCGCCGTCACGGACGGCGCCGTCGCCGGCGCCGGGCCGAGCCCCTTCTTCGCCGGCTGCGACAGGATCAGCCAGCCAATCCCCGCCAGGATCAGGATGCCGACCTCCGCCGCGACGATAGCCCAGACGGTTTTCATGGGGTCGGCCCGTTGTCCAGGCGAGGCCCGTCCGTTTCGCCGGACGACCAGTCGTTGGACAACTGCTCCTCTTCGAGGTTCTTGGGAATGTCCAGTTCGTCAAGCTTGCGGTAGAGGCTGGAAATGCCGATGCCCAGGTGTTTGGCGGTTTCCACCTTATCGTAGTGATGCCGCCGCAGACCATAGATGATGTGCTGCCGCTCGAACTGCCGCAGGGCCTCCTTGAGGTCCTCGCCGGCGTCATCGACCGACTGCGGCGAGGTGAAGGGCAGGTCCTCGCAACTGATCATGCGGCCCTCGGCGAAGATGACCGCGCGCTCGATCACGTTTTCCAGCTCGCGGATGTTGCCGCGCCATTCGTGGTTCAGCAGCGCCGCCATGGCGCCGTTGGTGATGCCGCGGAGTTCGCGGTTCATTTCGCGGCTGTACTTGTCGAGGAAGTGGTGGACCAGCAGGGGGATGTCCTCGCGGCGGTTGCGAAGCGGCGGCAGATCGAGCTTGACGACGTTGAGGCGGTAGTGAACGTCCTCGCGGAACTCGCCCGACTCGACCATCTTGCCCAGGTCGCGGTTGGACGCCGCGATGATCCGCACGTCGATGGGGCGGGCCTGCGTGTCGCCGACGGGGGTGACTTTCTTCTCGTCGAGCACCCGCAGCAGCGAGGTCTGCACGAGCATCGGCAGGGCGGCGATCTCGTCGAGGAAGAGCGTGCCGCCGTTGGCCGCCTCGAAGTAGCCCACCTTGTCGCGCGAGGCGCCGGTGAACGCGCCGCGGCGATAGCCGAACAGCTCCGACTCGATCAGCGTGTCCGGGATGGCGCCGCAGTTGACCGGGACGAACGGCTTGTTGCGGAACGGCCCGTTGTAGTGGATGGCCCGGGCGAACAGTTCCTTGCCGGTCCCGGATTCGCCGACGATCAGCACGGTGCTCTTGACCGGGGCGAGCTTGCGGACCAGCTCGAACAGGCGGAGCATTCTGGGCGAGCGCCCGACCAGGTTGTAGAACGCGCTCGCCGAGGCCAGTTGCTCGGTGACGACCTTGTTGACGCGGGTGACCTCGGTGGTGCGCAGGGCCCGATCGATCTTGATGAGCAGGTCGTCGAATTGGACGGGCTTGAGCAGGTAATCGAACGCCCCGGCCCGCATCGCGGCGACGGCGTTGGCCACCGTGCCGAAGGCGGTGATTAGGATCACGGGCGTCTCGGGGGCGGCCTGGCGGATCAGGCCGAGCAGCGTCATGCCGTCCATCTGCGGCATCCGCACGTCGGAGAGGACCAGGTTGAACGGCTGGCGCAGGATCATCTGGTGGGCCGTTGCGCCGTCGGCGGCCTCGACGGTCTGGTAGCCTTCCTCGCCGAGCAACTGGGCGAGGGACTCCCGCAGGACCGTCTCGTCCTCGACGATCAGGATGCTTTTACCTTTACCCTCGCCTTTGTGTTCGGACTCGCTCACGGTGGACTCCACGGAACGGTGGACTGCGGAGGTGAAACGCGCACGCAGATCATTCTACGGCACAATCGTCGGGTACTCAAAACGATTCAGGCAGTTCCCCCGACACGCGCTTCTACTCCCGCTTGTCTTCCAGCAGCCGGGGCAGGTGGAACTCCTCGCCCAGGCGGATGCGCTGGATCTGGTCCGCCAGCGACAGGCGCGACAGGGCGGCGGCCCGCTCCTTGCCGTAGCCGACGGCGGCGAAGTCCACCCGCGGCGGCTGATCGCCGTGGCAGACCAGGCAGCCTCCGGGCTTGGCCGCGATCGACGCGTGAAGCTGCTTCTCCAGCCGCTTTCGCTCGGCTGCATCTTTCGTCGCCAGGTATGCCTTCGTCAGCTTGGACATTGCTTTCCGCTCGGCCGACCCATCGTCCGCCTGCGAGGTGGGCGTCAGCTTGGCGCCGTAATCGCCGCGGGCGTGCTGGGGGGCCTCGGCTGACAGTTGGTCAACCGCGTGCCGCCAGACCGGGCTGCCGGGCTCGGCGGTCTCGATCTGGAGCAGCAGGTATTCGAGCACCGGATCGCCGCCGGCCACCGCGATGGTCTGCCGCAACAGGGCGACCATTTCGCCGTGAACGTCCCGCGGCTGGTCGGTGATCTGCGCCCGGCGATTCTGGAGCAACTGGTTCAGCCGGAGGATCGCCGGCGGCTCGGACGCGCCCCCGCCCGCCAGGGGCGCCCAGGCCAAGGCGGCCGGGCGCTGCGAGTCGGTGGTGTGGCAGGTCTGGCAGGCGATGAACGTCGCGTGCAGGTTGGTAAACGCCCGCATGGCCGGCTGCTTGGTGTGCGGCAGCGGGTCGTGGCAACCGGCCACGGTGCAGCCGTCGCGGTGGTCCGGGCGGAACCAGCGGTCCACGCCATGGTAGTGGGCGAGCGGGGCGCGTTCCGGCCGATCCGTCACGCCCGCGACGTGATCCTTTCGCAGCGCGTCCGCCTTGATCGGCTCGGCGCTCAGCACGAATTCGGAGGGCACCACCGGCGGCTTGAACACCAGCCGGGCCAGGTAGTCCAGCGCCAGGTATCCGGCGCCGAGCAGAACGCCAAGAATCAGCAGCGCCCAGGCGCGCTTCACCAGTATCGGGAAGACATGCCCGATGGCCCGCAGCACCGATCCCACCCGGCGGACGGCTGCGACGAGCCGCTGCTTTCTGTTACCCGCGGGCGCCATCAGTGGCCTCCCTTCGGGTCAGGCGACGTCGAACCGGTTTCCGCGTGGGCCAACCCCAGTTCCCCCTCGGCGTCGGCGATCATAGCGGCGTGACGTTCGGCCATTTCGTCGGCCGGCGTGTTGCCGGTGAACATGGCCGGTGAGCACGGGAAGACGTGCGGCCCGAACAGGACGGCGACCATGTGGACGACGCCGACGTGCAGCAGCGCCAGAAACGCCTCGAAACTGTGGACCAGGTGCGACAGGGTGAGCGCCCTGCCGGGCAGATAGAGCGTGGTCCAGGAATTCGCCCACATCAGGATGCCGGTCAGGCTCAGCAGGCAGGTGCCCCAGAACACGCCGAAATACTCGAACTTCTCCTCGGGGCTGAACCGCCCGGTCTCGGGCCGATCCTTCCGCAGGAAGATCAGGTAGGCGATCAGGTGCATCATGTGCTTCATGTCGGCTGGGCTCATCATCATCGGCAAGGCCATGAATGAGCGAATGAACCCCTTCCCCGTCCGCCGCTTCTCGAGCACGAGGTGCCGACCGACGTAGATGGCGTGGTAGAGGAACCCGACCATGAGCACGACGGCGGCGACGCGGTGGACGATGCGGGCGACGTAGAGCCCGCCCATGGCCGACACCACCCAGGACGCCCAGGCGGAGTCGGCGAACTTCATGGGGAAGCCGGTGATCGCCAGCGTCGAGAACGAAATGACCAGCACCCAGTGCTGGACGCGCTGGTGCGGCGTGAACCGGCGGACGAGCCTCGGCCCCCGCGGCTGCGCCAGCACCTTGTCCAGCCGATGCAGGTGGGTGTGGTGGGCCGGGTCGTGCCGCCCGACGACCACCTGGAGCATCTCCAGCGCGGTCAGCAGCAGCGACGGCCCGAACGTGGTCAGGATCATCAGGATGAAGGCGCAGGCGATCAGGTATTCGATCCCCCGGCTGGTGGACAATTCCAGGTGAATGGCGGCGGAGGTGACTTCCTTGCCGGCCCGCGGGTGGCACCGCGGCGTGCGGCAGGTGTCGCCGACGTTGGCGGGATTGATCGGCGAGTCGGCGTCCTTGCGGGCGCGGACGTCGTGCGAGCGGTGGGCCTGCCCGATGTGGCAGTCCAGGCAGTTGGCGGTCTGCTGGTCGCCCAGCAGCGTCGCTTTGCCGTGGAAACTGGTGAGGTAACTGGCCACCGAGTCGGGCAGCTTGAACTCGTCGCGGACCTTCTGGTTGCGATGGCAGAGCGCGCAGCCGGTGACAATGGCCCGGCTGGAGTGGGCGCGGCGGACGCGGGCCATGACGTGCCAGTAGTAGGCCCGGGTGTCGACAGGCAGCCGGGCGTCGTGACACGAGCCGCAGCGTCCGATCGGCGTCTCGTTCTCGGCCCAGGTCTCGCCCGTCAGCCGATAGGTCGGCTCGTCGTGGCAGAGCAGGCATCGAGCCTGCTGGGCAGCCAGCGGCGTGCCGAGCAGTTCGTTGGCTTTGTCCATCGCGGCTGGGGCGTGGATGGAGGCCTTGAGCGTCTGGGCGACCTGTCCGTGGTCAAACTTTCGTTCGACCTTGTCGGAACTGGTCAGATGGCAGGACTTGGTGCAGTCGACCGGCGTCTGCTTGCGGTGCGGAATGACCTCGACGGCCTTGCGATCGTGGCAGTCGGTGCATTTCAGCCGGGCGTGCGGGCCGAGGGCGCGGTCGTAGTAATCGGGTGCGACGTAGAACAGGCGGACGACCTTGCTGTCGGCCTCGACCCGAGCCAGGCCGCGATAGCGATGGCAGACGAGGCAGCCCTCGGGGTCGCCGGCGCGAGCCGCAACGGGCGCCGCGAGCCAGGCGGCGAGGAGGACGAGGAGCGCCGCGGCAAACGGAAGCCGCGGCGAATGTCGAATGAGGAATGACGAATGACGAAAGAATGTCAAATGACGAATGCCGAACGGCCGCGCCCGGATGACGCCTCTTTCTCTATTCGTCATTGGACATTCGTCATTCATTCGTCGTTCGACATTCGGAATTCGTCATTTGGCGTCACCCCCCAGGCTCCGCGGGCGCCATGGCCACGCTGCCGTTTGCGTGACCCCGCCGTCGCCCGCTTCGCGGGCTGGAAAGCGGGGCCTTCGTCCCCGCACTCCAAAAGCCCCGGCTTGCCGGGGCGAAGCAAGACAAAGCGGTAGCTGCGCTACCGCACTCCACAAAAGGATATTCGCCTACAGGCCCAAGGGCAGCCGTGCAATGAAGTACTCCGCCACCCGGTTCAACGGCTGCCAGACGACCAGCAGGACAAGCACCGGGGCGGTCAGGGCGACGACCCACGCGGAGGCGACGGGGCTGACCTGGATCGTCGGCAGGTCCGAGCTCTCCAGGAACATCACCCGCACCACCCGCATATAGTAGGCAAGCGAAATCAGGGTGTTGACTAATCCGATCACGACCAGCCAGCTCAGCGGCATCGGGCGGTAGAAGAACAGGGCGGCGAACAACTGATACTTGGCGACGAAACCCGCCATCGGCGGAGCGCCGACCAGCGATAGCATCAGGACGCCCATGCAGACAGCCAACAACGGGGCCCGGCGGGAGAGCCCGGCGAACGCGGAAACCCGCTCGCTGCCCGTGCGGTCGGCTACGATCGCCGCGACCGAGAATGCGCCCAGGTTCATGAACAGGTAGACGACCAGGTAGAGCATGAGCGCGGCGGCCCCGGTGGTGTCCGACAGGATGGCGCCGGCCATGAGCATGTAGCCGGCGTGGGCAATGGAGCTGTAGGCCAGCAGACGCTTGATGTTCTCCTGGTGCAACGCGGCCAGGTTGCCGATCGTCGCGGTGATCGATGCTACGATGCCGATGGCCAGCGCGATGTTGCGGGCGGTCATCGGAACACCCGCAGCGGCGTCGAACCAGCCGAAGGTTGTGGCCAGCCGAACCAGCAGCGTCAGGCCGGCCGCCTTGGACGCGACCGACAGGAATGCGGCGACCTCCATGCTCGCGCCTTCGAAGACGTCCGGGCACCAGAAGTGGAAGGGGACCGCCGAGATCTTGAAGCCCACGCCGACCAGCAACCCCAGCAGGCCTATCGCCGCGGCGAGCGGCACGGGGCCGGACCGCATTTGGACGGCCATTTCGCGGGCGTCCAGCGTGCCGAAGCAGCCGTAGAGCAGGCTGACGCCGTAGATCATGATGGCCGCGGTGGCGGCGCCGAAGACGACGTACTTCAGGGCGGCCTCGGCGCCGACGCGGCGGCGCTTCTGGAAGCCGGCCATCACGTAGCTCGGCAGCGAGGCCAGTTCGATGGCGAGCACGGCCATCAGCACGTTTCGGGTCGAAACCATGAACCCCATGCCGACGGCGGCGCTGATCAGCAGGACGAAAAACTCCGGCGGGTTGGCAGACGAATC
>JAQTVL010000149.1 GCA_028706835.1 Phycisphaerae bacterium
TACGGGCGAACGGATGGATCGGGTGCCATGCTTGCGACGGCTGTTTGTCGCAGGCATGGGGAACACATGCTTGCGACGGTACGGCTGTCGCAAGCATGGTGCCCCTCACATCGCGAGTAACGGAGACCAGACTGAATCGAGCCGCCAGTTTCCGCTTGCGGCTCGGACGCCGGAGTCGTTATGAGCAATGACGTTCAACAGCAGATTCAGTTGCCGTTGCGTAAGGCGATCCAGATCGCCTGGAAGAACCTGCGCGTCCGCTGGTGGCGGTCGCTGCTGGTCACCAGCGGGATCATCCTGGCGCTGGCGTTCCTGGCCTACGTGCTGTGCTCGGACGCGTTAAGCCGAAGCGTGGCGAACCACGCTTCGCCCGCGTTGCGTCAGTCGCTGAACAAGGCGGGCGTGACGCTGGTCGCCGACGACCCGGGCGCGAGGGTGCAGACCCGCTGGATGGTCGGGCTGGCGTTGCTGGTCAGCTTCGTCGGGATCCTCAACGCGATGCTCATGAGCGTGACCGAGCGGTTCGCCGAGATCGGCACGATGAAGTGCCTGGGCGCCCTGGACAGTTTCATCATCAAGCTGTTCATGCTGGAAAGCGTCTTCCAGGGCCTCAGCGGCACCGCCGTCGGCATCGCAGCCGGCGTGCTGCTGGCGCTGGGCGAAGGGCTGCTCACCTACGGGTTCGCCACGATTCGGATGGCGCCCGGCGGAGAGTTCCTCCGGATCGTCGGCATCTGCCTGCTCGCCGGCACCGCCCTGACGATCGCCGGGGCGCTCTACCCGGCCTGGCGTGCGGCGAAGATGCAGCCGGTGGATGCAATGCGAACGGAAGTTTAGGGAAGTGCAAAATGCAAAATGAAAAATGCAAATTGACTAATGCCTGTGCTCCCATTCTGCATTTTGCATTTTGCACTTTGCACCTTGCATTTCCTTCTTGCGGTTGAGGTGCGCATGGTCGAACAAGCTCCCAATACGGCTCCCGCCCCCGACCACACCGCCGGCCTGATGGCTACGCACATCGTCCGCGCCGTCGGCGTGCGGAAGACCTACGTGATGGGCGGCCAGCCGGTGCACGCGCTTCGAGGCGTGAATTTCTCGGTGACCCGCGGCGAATACGTTTCCATCATGGGGCCGTCGGGCAGCGGCAAGAGCACGCTGTTCAACATGATCGGCGGGCTGGACAAGCCGAACGAAGGCGTCGTGTTCATCGACGAGGTGAACATCGCCGCGCTGGACAACTTCGAGCTGGCCTGGCTGCGGTGCCACAAGATCGGCTACATCTTCCAGACGTTCAACCTGATCCCGGTGGCCAGTGCCCTGGAAAACGTGATGCTGCCGATGCTGTTCGCCGGCGTCACGCAGGCCGCCGCCCAGGACAAGGCTGTCGGCCTGCTCACCCGCGTCGGCCTGGGCGAGCGAATCCTGCACAAGCCCAAGCAGATGTCCGGTGGGCAGCAGCAGCGCGTCGCCTGCGCCCGGGCGCTGGCCAACGACCCGTCGATCATCCTGGCCGACGAACCGACGGGCAACCTGGACGCCAAGACCGGCGAGGAGATCATCAACCTGTTGCGGGACCTCAACCGCGAGAAGGGCGTGACGGTCATCAGCGCGACCCACGACCACAAGATGCTGTCGGTCTCCGACCGCATCGCATGGATTCGCGACGGCCGGCTTGACAAGTTCGTGAGGCGCGAAGATTTGAAGATCGAGGAAGGCAAGATTGGTGGCGGACAGGACAAGTAGACTCTTGAACGGAAGGTGGGTGGGGCCGTGAGAAAATGGGTGCTAGTCGTGCTGGTTGGCCTGGCTGGCCTTGGAACCGGATATGGCGTCCGCGACTGGGAGCAGAGGGTCTACCACGATATTCCGCTCGCGAGATCGACGTACGAAGACTTGGTCTACAGCGGTTCGCACCACGACATGAGGCAACTGGAGTCCTGGCGGAAGCACCTGAAGGGCAGACTGCTAGAGGATATGAAATTGCCCATTGATTACGACTATGAACATGACGACGGCCGGTGGGGTCGTGCATTTTACGTTATGAACAACAATGGCCGCCCATTCTCACTGTGGTTCGCCGAGGGTATGGACCCGGGACGACAAGATGAACTTATCCGCTATCTTTGCTTTGTCATCGAGAATGAAGCCAGACGCCACCGGTTTCTGGAGTTCGAGTCTTTCCCATTCGTAATGGTTCCAGAGAAACCTGAGGATGCGTTCAAGTTCCTGGTCCATTACCCGCAAGAGGCATTGAACCGAAATTCCCGATTAATATCGAACGCGACTTGGCGAGCTTTCAACGGCCAGGACCGGAAGCTCTTTGTTCCCGCTCTTGGCTTTATTGCCTCTGAGGCTGGCGAGAATTGGGGGAGTGAATTGTGTGTCAGTTACCTGGAGAGGGTCAAGCAGGAACATGAAACACCGCAGTGCGAAATCTTGTTCTCCTTGTTGTATGACCAATCGGTTGGTGACCCCAACAAAATCCTTTACCCCAATTGGATGGTGATTGACGCGCCGAAGCCTTCGGAAAGAGTGCAGGCCGGCAGCTTGGCCTTGCTCAAGAAATATGAAGGCCCGTTTGGGGAAGGTGGAATTGTCCGTGACCGTGGGTCAGGAATGCACTATTTCCCATCGGGGGGCGGCCCAAAGAGCCCATTGTCGCAGCCGGATCGAAAACCCTAGAGGTCGTGCAGTATGGCGAATCTCAAGCAAGAACCAATCATCACCGCCGAGGGCCTCAAGCGCCGCTACGTCATGGGCAGCGAGACGGTCTGGGCCCTGGCCGGCGTGGACCTGACGATCTACCGCGGCGAGTACTTGAGCATCATGGGGCCGTCGGGTAGCGGCAAGAGCACTCTGTTCAATATCGTCGGCGGGCTCGACAAGCCCAGCGAGGGCGAAGTCTACATCGACGGCGCCCGCATCAGCCAACTGAACCCCCGGCAGATCGCCTATCTCCGCTGCCGCAAGATCGGCTACATTTTCCAGACGTTCAATCTGATCGGCGTGATGAGCGCCGCGGAAAACGTCATGCTGCCGATGGTCTTCGCCGGCATGAGCGACAAGGACGCCCAGGACAAAGCCCGGCAAATTCTCGACCGCGTCGGGCTGGGCGAGCGGTGGGACCATCGTCCGACCGAATTGTCCGGCGGGCAGCAGCAGCGGGTGGCCATCGCCCGCTCGCTGGCCAACGACCCGGCGATCATCCTTGCTGACGAGCCGACCGGCAACCTGGACCTGAAGACCGGCGAGGAAATCATCGGGATGCTCAAGCTGCTGGCGGCCGAAGCGGGCGTGACCGTCATCAGCGCCACGCACGATCACAAGATGCTGGCAGTCTCCGACCGCGTGGTCTACCTGACCGACGGCAAGATCGTGGACATCAAGGGCCGCGAGGAGTTGCAGATCAGCTTCGGCACGATCGACGGCGAGGCGTGAACGAAGAGGGGTCGGGGGCTGGGGGTCGGGGATCGGGGGAAGGTCGAAGGTGTGGAAGCAACGTTCTTCTCCCCCAGCCCCCAGCCGCCAGCCCCCAGCCCCCGGCTTTCGCTTTGTTCTTGACTTCCCCACCCGCCAAAGATAAACCAATCAGGCGACGAGAAGTGGCCCCAGGGAGAACGGCATGGGACTGACGATGAAGAAGGTCTGGCTGTGGACCAAACTGATCGTCATTCTCCTGGTCGTGGCCTGGGTGGCGTTGTTCTTCTGGAAGAACAGCGACAACACAACTCCATTGTGGCTGTTCTTCGATGCGAGTTGGCCCAAGGTTTCGCTGGACATCATTATCCCGATCACCGCGATCGTTTCGGTCCTGGTTTTCTACGTGGTCCGCAAGGTCGTCGGGGTGCTCGGGGAGATGAGCAAGGTCCGGGCAGCCGAGCAGGCTGCGGCCCGCGAGCGCCGCATGGCCGACCTGACCCGGGACATGGAGAAGAAGCTCGCCGAGAAACCGTCATTGTCCGACCCGCCGAAGGCGGGCGCGTGATAACGAACAGGGAATCACAGGCACAACGAAAAGGAGGCTGTCGTGAACCGGGGACGAATGCTGTTGCTGTCGGGAGTCGTGGCGGTTCTGGTGCTGATGGCGAGCGGCTGCGAGGACAAGAAGCTCAAAGAGCAGAACCAGGACCTGATGAACGCCAACGCCAAGTTGCAGGGCGATATCGCCCGCCTCAACGACGAGAAGGCGGCCCTGGAACGCGAGAAGGCCGACCTGCTGGCCCAGCTTCGGGCCAAGGACGCCGCCCTCGCGATGAAGGTGCCGCAGATTCCGCCGCTGCCGGTGGCCCCGCCGACCCCGGCCGTCACCGTCGTCAAGCCCGATGATGACGACGGGTTCAAGGGCATGGATGTCGAGCGCAATGCCAATACGGTCACCGTGAACCTGTCCGGCGACGTGCTGTTCGACTCCGGCAAGGCCACGTTGCGGGCGGCCGCCCTGGCCACCCTGGACAAGATCGCTTCGGTTATCAAGACCAAGCACGCCGGCCACAAGATCCGCGTGATCGGCCACACCGATAGCGACCCCATCAAGAAGAGCGGCTGGAAGGACAACTGGGAACTCAGTTCCGCCCGCGCACAGGCGGTGGGCAACTACCTGGCCAAGCAGGGCGTCACCAACAAGATGGAAGTGGTGGGCGTGGCCAACACCGAGCCGCGTGTGCCGGAAAAGACGAAGGACGACAAGGCCAAGAACCGCCGCGTCGGCGTGCAGGTGGTTCTGAAGTAAGGCCGAGTGACCCGTGGCCTGTTGGCGGTAAGGTTGAGAGCGAAATAAGTGGTCAGTGGCCAGTGGCCAGTGCTCAGTAACGGCGGATGCGTTTCTTGCCTTTACTGAGCACTGAACACTGACTGCTGGCCACTTCCATTTGTTGGGCCTGCCATGATCGGAATCATCGATTACGGGATGGGCAACCTGCGTAGCGTGGTGATGGGCTTCGCCCGCGTCGGGGCCGAGGCCAGGATCATTTCCACCCCGCGCGAGGTGGCCACCGCCGGCAAGCTCGTCCTGCCCGGCGTCGGGGCCTTCGCTGACGCCATCGCCAACCTGCGCCAGCGCGGCCTGGACGCCCCCATCGTGCAGGCGATCGAGCGGGGCAGGCCCTTCCTCGGCATCTGCCTCGGGCTGCAACTGCTGTTCGACGTCAGCTACGAAGACGGCGAGCACACCGGCCTCGGCGTGCTGCCCGGCAAGGTCGTGCGGTTCAACTTCGACGATCTGCCGGCTGCCAGCCGCCCGTCGATCCCGCACATGGGCTGGAACCAGGTGGAATACACCGGCCGAGTCGCCCTGTTGGACGGCGTGCCATCGGGCAGTTACGTGTATTTCGTCCACAGTTACTACGTTGCCCCGATGACTGACTCGGTGACGCAGTTGACGACGGACTACGGCCGGCGGTTCGTGTCCGGCGTCGCCCGCGACAACCTGCTGGCTACCCAGTTTCACCCGGAAAAGAGCCAGGCGGTGGGCTTGCGCATCCTGGAGAATTTCGCAAAGATGTAGCGGTTGGACGCCGCGTTTTGCGAGAACTCGTTAGGCAGCAGTCGCTTACGCCTCTTCGCATCTTTCGGCGCCGTCCGGGGACCCATGATCGTCGGCTTTTTAGCCGCCCCCATGATTTGCTTTCCGCCAAATCTGAGCTAGATTTTCCAAAGAAGGGCCGGGTTGCATATCTGCACCCTCGGGGCGGGTGCGGAGGTCTGCATTTCTGCCGCGTTCTGCAATTGAATGCCCCTCGTGGGGACGTGCCGATGAACGCCGTTGAACAGCGTTACCTGAAGGCCATTCGGTCCCGGGTTTGCCACAGTTGCAGCGATCTGATGCCTGACCGCATCTGCGGCCTGCGGGAGCGAATCTGCCCGATCGAGGGCCATCTTCGCGACATCGTGCAGATCGCTCATTGCATCAGCGGCGATCGGGCCGGCCCCTATGTCCGGGAGCTGCGCAGTACCGTGTGCGCCGCCTGCGACCACTCGCAAACCAGCGGGGTGTGTCCTCGCAACAAGCGGCAAGCCTGTCCGATGGACAAGTATTTCATGCTCGTCTTTGAGGCGATCGCCGACGTCCACGAGGAACTCCGCGCCGAGACGGAAGCGGCCATCCTGCATTGACGGCGAAGCGCCCGGCGTCAACCCTCAACGAGTCGTCTTCAACACTCGTCGCGACACCTGCGCGTCCCCTTGCAAACGACACCCTGCCCCTTATACTGCGCCGATGATCCGCGGTCGTGCCAAAGTCTCGGGAGCCCAACACATGCATCTCCGGCTGGTCGACGACTTCCAGCGTATCTGCCCGCAGTTCGTCGCCGCGCTGGAAGTCTCCTGCGTCGGAAGCGACACGTGAGAGGAAGTGCTCCATGGCGCACGACACGTTCTCCAATCTCCCCGAGCCGCCGTATCTGCTCGACAGCTGGCTGCGCGTCGATTTCGCGACCGGGCAAGTCATCGAGGGCGACCGCCTCAAGTCGCCGAACGGCGCGGGTTCGACGATTCGCCTGTCCGCCGCACGCAACGAGTATGTCAGCTTCCAGGTCGTGCTGCCCGCGGACTGGCTCGGGCCGAAGCTTCGAGTAAGCCTTTCGGGCGCGGCCTCGGGTGCAGCTGTCACATCGCGGGAGTTCGACTGGTTCGTCGAGTTCCCGTTCAAGTCCGGGGCCACGTGGTATCCTGACGCCCTCGTGCCGGGCAAGAGCATCGAGGCGGCTGAGAAACTCGGCCTGCTCTCGCGAATCAACCGGCCTCGCGTCTTCGCGCTGTGGGTCGATCTGTTCATCCCACGCGAGGCGAAGCCCGGCCGATACGCCGGCACGCTTCGCGTCCAGTCCGAGGCCCGGCACGAGGCCGACCTTGGCATCGAGCTGAGCATCTGGCCGTTCGCCATCGACGACGAGTGTCACGTCACCGCGGACATGAACAGTTACTCCGCGTCGTTCGTGACCTGCTGGCCGCAGTACGACCGGCCGGACCCGCTGGCGCAGGCCGGGGCTCGGCGTATTCTGCATGCCTACTACCGGATGGCCCACGAGCACCGGTCGATGCTGCACAGCCTGAACTACACGCACAGCGGGATGATCCCAGCCGGTTTTGCGCCGGAGCTGGTGGGCGATGGCGACCAGATTCGCGTGAAGAGCTGGACGCTTTTCGACCAGTGTTTTGGCCCGGCGTATGACGGGTCCGCCTTTCGCGGCACGCGCCGCGGCGAGATTCCCGTCCCCTACAGCTACACGCCGTTCAATCTCATGTGGCCGGCGTCGTTCATTTGGTATGACCAGCCGGGCTACAAGGTCGCCTGGCAGCGGATTGGCGAGCAGTTCGTCGAGCATGCGAAGCAGCATGGCTGGACGCGGACGAAGTTCGAGATATTCTTCAACCACAAGAAGCGGTACCGCTACTTCCCGTTCGACGGCGACGAGACGCGATTCACCGGCGACGAGCAGGTGTTCCGCGATTTCCACGACATGATCGTCGGCCAGTGGCGCAAGCGCAAGGACGTGCGGATCGTCTACCGCACCGACTCGTCGTGGATGTGCGGCCTGCACAGCCAGAGCGACGTCGCGGACATTTTCGACCTGTGGGTCGTCTCCGGCGGCATCGGCGGCTGCTACAAGAGCGGCATGGAGAACCTGATCCGCAAGGGCCACGACGTGTGGTTCTACGGCGGAGCGTCCGGCTACCAGAGCGACCTGATCGAGATGGGCCGCTGGCCGCTGGTTCCGTGGATGCGCGGCGGCAACGGCTTCACCCCCTGGCTGACGACCGACGGCGGCAAGACGCCGTTCGCCAGCGGCCCGACCGGCGACGGCCGGACGGGGCTGTTCTACCCCGGCGCGGAACTGGGGCTCGATGCCCCCATCGCGAACCTGCGGACCAAGGCGATGCGGAACTCGATGCAGACGATCGAGTATCTCTGGTTGTTGGCGGCCCGCGAGAACGGCAGCCGGGCCAGGACCTGGGACCTGGTGAACCGCGTCATGGGCGTGGACTGGTCCGCTTGGTGGCGCAAACCGGACGCATTTATGCACAAGCCCCCGCACGAGTGGCAGAACGCCGACTTCTCAACCGCGCCGAAGATCGACACCTGGTCGCATTCCGATCCGCGCGACCTCGACCGCCTGCGTTCCGCCGCCGCCGACGAACTGAGCAAGAGCAAGTGAGAGGTGCTCCGATGTCCAAGCTGAAATCGAGACCCCAGGCTGCCAAGACGCCCGACGCCGAGGCCCGCAAATCGCGCTTGGGCGAGATCGTCCGCCTCGCCCAGATCTTCATCGACGGCGACCTGGTCAACCAGCTTCTCACCAAGCACGGCCACCTCGCGACCAACGGCGACGACATCGACTACAACTATGCCCCGTTCATCGCCGTCAAGAAGACCGTCCTTCGCCTGGGCCTGGTCCCTGCCGACAACCAGCCGGCCCACGTGGTCCTCTGGCGTCAGCGTCCGGACGACGCGAGCAAGGGCGAGCCGCTGTTAGCCGGCATGAAAGCCAGCCCCTTCGGCATCCGCGTGGTCCCGATGCCGAAAGCCCTGCGGGCCGCCATCCTGAACCAGCGATCCGCCAGCGAGGAACACGCCAGTGGGGCGATTTCGGTGTTCGCGCCGTTGTACGACAGCCTTCACCACGTAGTAGGCGCCGTCGAGGTCTTCGACGACCCGCCATCCATGTAGTCGCGACCCAAAGGGGAGCGCTTCCGCCGCAGACTCCTCTCCCGCCTGCGGGGGAGGTGGCCCTTCAGGGCCGGTGGGGGCCGCCTCTCTTTCCCTCCCCCGTCTTTTCGGGGGAGGGACAAAGGGAGAGGGGCGCTCGCCGAAGGCGAGTGTCTTCGCCGTTTGTGGAGTGCGGTGTCGCAGCCGCGAAGCGGCAAGGCACCGCTGTGGCGAAGCAGTTGGGCTCCGGCGCCAAGCAAAGCGGTGCCTCGACCGCCTGCGGCGGCCTCGACACCGCACTCCACAAACGGCAAAGAGGGC